>JAUXST010000495.1 GCA_030679805.1 Reyranella sp.
GATCGACTTCGACATCCTGGCCGGCAATTCGTTCGATGCGACCAGCCCGAAATTCTTCACCGTGGGCATCACCGTCCGGTTTTGAAAGGCTGGACACGGATGGCATGCGATCTGCTCTTGTACTTCCGGTCGATTCCGGGAAATGTCCGGCCGCGTGCCTCCCAGCTCCCTGCCCGGCCTCAGCCGCCTCCTCATCCTGCTCCTGCTGCCGCTCCTGCTGGTCTTCGTGCCGGAGCCGGTCGCGTGGGCGGCGGGCGGCGCCCAGATCGTCGACGATTCGGAGGTCGTCGATCCCGGCACCTGCCAGCTCGAGACCTGGTTGACAGGCTTCGATGGCGGCAGTGGTGGCGGCGGCTACGCCAACGCCCAGAACACCTGCACACTCTCCTCCCTGCCCCGGCTCGAATTCGGCCTGCAATTCCAGCATTATTGGTCCGGCCAGACGAGCAACTCCGACCAGCTTCTCGGACCGGCGATGAAGCTGAACCTGATCCCGCAAGACGAGGGCGTCGGGCTCGGACTCGCCTTCAACAGCGGCGTCGATCTCCGCACCGGCGAACTCGACTGGGCGTCGCTGATCGTGCCGGTGTCGATCCCGCTCAACGACAAGGCGCGCATCAACCTCAACGCCGGCTGGAGCTACATCGGCCTCGCCCAATTCCAGAACGCCCTGTTCTACGGCGCCCAGATCGAAAGCAAGATCGGCTGGGAGGAAGTCAGCCTGATGCTCGAAGTGTTCGGCCGCGAGCCCGGCTTCACCGGCGCCCAGGTGGGCCTGCGCTGGCGGCCCAACGACGGGCCGCTCGAGTTCGACCTGCTGGCTGGCAGCTTCTTCGATACGGTGAACGCCAAGTTCTTCACCGTCGGCATCACCTTCCGCTACTGAAGCTTACGGGCAGCTTACAGAAATACCAGCGGCTGGCCGCCCAGCAGCACGTGCCCCACCGCCTCGAAGTGGGCGCCGCGCGACTGGATCTGCTGGCTGAGTGTGTGGATGTCGCGGAAGCGGCGCTCGAAGGGACTGCCGGGGAAGATGCCGTCGACGCCGCAGGCCTTGTAGACCATGTCCGCCGTCTCGATGGCGGTGTGGATGGCATGCGGGCAGCCGAGCCGCACGCGCGCCCGGGCGGGAATATCCATCGGCGCCTCGGGGCTGGCGCGCTCATAGAGCGAACCCACGATCTCCAGCAGATAGGCCCGCGCCGCCCCCAGCCGCGCTTCGGTGCGCGCCACGTCGGCCTGCACGGTCGGGCTGTCGGCCATGCGGCCGAGATTCCGCGGCGCCTTTTTGGTCGCGAGCTCCATCAGCGCATCGAGCATGGCGCGCGCGATGCCGAAGGCAACGGCCGCCACGCCCACGGCATAGAGGCCGGCGTGGGTGAAGGAATAGAGCGGCCCGGTCTCGCGCCGCCCCGCCGGATCCTCGCGCTGGCTCGAATAGGCCTCGGGGATGAACACGTCGTCGAACGTGTAGGAATCCGACGCCGTGCCGCGCAGCCCGATGGTGTTCCAGGTGTCGAGCAACGTCGCCTGCCCCACCGGGCAAAGCAGGATGCGCTGGCCCGGCCGGCCGTAGCGGTTGAGACGCAGCGTGCCGTCCGCCTCCTCGACCAGGCCGTGCGCGCCCATCCAGTTGGCGGCGCGGCAGCCGCTGGCGAAATCCCAGCGGCCCGTCATGCGATAGCCGCCGGACACCGCCTTGGCGCGCGCCGCGTTGGGCGGACCCCAGCTCACGACGGTGTGCGGATCGCGCCAGATCTCGCGCGCCACGTCGAGCGCGATATAGGCGCCGACCAGCGCCGAGCTGTTGCCGACAAACAGGTTCCAGGCGGTCGAGGCATCGTGGCGCGCCACCTCTTCGATCGCGGCGAGATATTGGCCCGGAGTCACCTCGTCGCCGCCGGCCGAGCGCGGTAGCAACAACCGGAACAGCCGCGCCTCGTGCAACGAAGACAGCAGCGGAGGCGGCAGACGGCGCGTGCGCTCGATCTCGTCGGCGGCGGTCGCAATGTCAGGGCCCAGCGCGCGAGCACGGGCGATGGGGTCGCTCAGCAGATGGTCGGCGCGCTCGAGACGGTCCATGCGCGGCCCTTTCGGGAACAGTATCAGCGCATTGCGGCTGAGGTGGGGGCGAGAGTCAATGCGCGTGAGAGTAACGTGCCGATACGCGGAGTCATGGCACAGCGCTTCTAGGCTTTCCGCCGCCGGCGCTCAACGACCTGCCGATCGAATCATTATCTCCGATGTCCCCTTGCGACATGGCCCACTGTAAGAATGTCAAAATATCGAACGAAAGTGATCAAGACGAAGCGAGCCAAGCCTCCCCTCACCGGCTGCGTGCGCGGGCTGATCGACGGCTACATCGCCTCGGACCCGGCCTTCCGCCAAGCCCTCGTCCAACAGGCCATCAAGGCGATGCTCGCGGGCGACGTCGACACCGGCAAGACGATCCTGCGCGACTACATCAAGGCGACCGACGGCTTCGAGCGGCTGGGCCGCGCCATCGGCACGCCGTCCAAGAGCCTGATCCGCATGTTCGGTCCGCGCGGCAACCCGCAAGCGCGCAACCTGTTCGGCGTGATCGGCTATCTGCAGAAGCGCGACGGGCTGGAATTGCGCGTCACCAGCAGCCCCCGCAAGCAGCCGGCCCGATGCGGGGCGTAGCACCTATTCCGCCTTGGGTTGCGCCCGCCCTCAAGAACGATCCCGCGCGTGGCCGTCTCTCCCGATTGGTGTAAGCTCGCCCGAAGAGGGGCATGACCGTGACAGCGGGCGGCGATCCATCGGCGCATGAACGACTCGTCGCCGCGCTGAAAGCGTCGCGCGCGGGCACGTGGCGTTGGGACATTCCGGCCGATCGCGTCGACTGGGACGAGGCCCTGAGCCAGGTCTATGGCCTGCCCCATGCCGAGGCGCCCCGCACCTCGGGGGCTTTCCTAAAACTCATCCATCCCGACGACCGCGAGCGCTGCGGAAAGCTGCTGGGGTCGCTGCTGGAGAGCGGCAGCGAGATCGACTACGAGTTCCGCGCCCTGATCGGCGGCCGTATCGTCTGGATCTACGACCGCAGCACGCTGGTGCGCGATGCCGCGGGCCGGCCGGCCTACATGACCGGCGCCTGCCTCGACGTGACGGCACGCAAGCAGATCGAGGAGGAGCACAATGCGGCGCTGGAGAAATACCGGCTGCTGCTGCGCGAGCTCAATCACCGGGTGAAGAACCACCTGCAGATGATCACGGGGATGCTGGCGCTCAAGGCCGCGCGCCAGGCCGACCCGGAGGTGCGCCACGAATTCGAAAAGGCGATCCAGCGCATCCATACGCTGGCCGAGCTGCACGCCCGCCTCTATCGCGACGACCGCTTCGACGCCATCGACATGGAAGCCTATCTCACCGGCATCTGCGACGGCCTGCGCGGCGCCGTCCTGCCCCATTCGTGGGTCGCGCTCGACTGCGTCTCGGCGCCGCTCCGGCTGTCCATCGACCAGGCCGTGCCGATTGGCCTGATCGTGAACGAACTCGCGACCAATGCCGCCAAATACGCCTTCCCGGACGGCCGCGCCGGCAAGGTCGTCGTCCGGCTCGAAGTTGACCCCCACCCCGACGGCGAACACGCCACGCTCTACGTCGCCGACAACGGCGTCGGCCTGGCGACCGCCGGCAAAGGCACCCCCGGCGTCGGGCTCACCATGGCGCAGGGGTTGGCCGAGCAGATCGGCGCCACGCTCGATGCCACCTGCGACGGCGGCACGACCTACACGCTGCGCTTCAAGGCCGACCGGAGGGTCTGAGAAGGCACGGCAGTTCGCGACACGATTCCCGTGATCAATCCAGATCCTTCAACAACTCCGGATGCCGATCCAACAGACGGAACAGATTGATCACCGCCGGCAAAGGCGCCGTCTCGCCGCGCTCGTAACGTGAAAAAGCATTGTGGCCGCCCCCGGTGAGACGGGCCGCCGCGACCTGGCTCAGACCGAGCTTGCGGCGGATACGTCGGATTTCGTGCCGCTGCCGCTCGCGCTCCTGCAGAACCAGCCTGTCGCCGGCCGCCGCATAGCGGCGGGCGCTCGGCGCGTCGAATTCCACTTCATCGCACACCTCGCACCGCCAGCCCGATAGACCATCGACTGTCGCGCGAAGGCCCGCATGTTCGATGACGAAGTTTTCATTCTCGAAACGCTTCATGACCTTCCGCGAGTCGCAGTTCACGCACTTGCGCTTCCTGAAATCCATTTTTTACCCTATTGATACTTATCCTATCCTCCCTATATGTCCTGCCAGAAGGCAGATCAGGACTCAAAGGCCCCGGGTAAACGGAAAGATAGGAGAATAGACATGACCATTTCCGAGCAGGAACGCATCTTCGGGCCGGCCGGGCGGACACCGCCGGAACGGATCGAGGCCCTGTCGTGGGCCGAGGCCTACTACTACCGCAAGCTCCACGGCGCCAACGTCCGCCTGCCCGCGCACATGGCGGCGCTCACGCTGGAGGAGCTGCAGGCCAAGGCCGACGAGGAGACGCGGCCGCAGCGCGAGGCCGAGGAGGCCGCCCGCCGCGCCAAGACGATCGAGAAGGCCGGCACCGCCATGGAGCGCGCCCTCTTCTCCGGTCCGCCCAAGCACAGGACGCCGGGCCGCATCCGCGCCTGCTTCCTGGCCCAGCTCGAGCGCTGGGGCATGGTTGGCCAGGCCGCCGCCGCGGCCGGCGTCAGCGTCCGCACCATCCAGCGCTGGCGCAACAACATACCGGCGTTCAACCAGCGCTGTGAGGAGGCGCTCGACCGGCGCCAGCAACTGCTGGAAGACAAGGCGATGGCGCGCGCGGGCAAGGCCACGGTAAAGCCGTTCTTCCTCAAGGGCCGCAAGCTGGGCGAGGCCGAGAGCTACAACGATTCGCTGCTGCTGCGCATGATCGGCCAGCTCAATTCCCGCCGTCGGCGCGCCAGACCTGCTCCCGCAGCCGCTGCCGCCACCGTTGCGCCTGGGCCCACCCCTGCTCCTGCGCCGGCTCCCGCCGCGCCCGCGCCCGATCCCGCTGCCTTTGCTCAAGCATTGGCCGCCAGCCTCGGGCCGGTGCTGCGCGAGGAACTGGCGCGCGCCCTGGAAGAGGCGCGCCGTCGCGAGATGACGCCGTTGGTCGGACAGGCCGAGTCCGATCCCTTCCCGGCTTAGGCGAGGCGGATCAAGGGGTTGAGGTGTCCATCGCGCGTCGCCTTGCGACAAAACTTCAGAGCACGCGATGTCCGATGCGCCGCCTATTTCGGCACGTTGAACTTGTAGGACGCCTGCAGGAACATGCCGTAGCGGTCGGTGCTGGCGTTGACGAGATTGCCCGGGCTGTCGATCTGCGAGCCGAGGTTGGTCCACATCGCCCAGTAGCGACCGCCGAGGCCGAGGCTGAAGGCCTTGGTCAGGTCGTAGGTCGCGATGAGCTCGGCCTGCACGCCGTTGCCCGTCCCGTTGAAGGGAAAGAAGAGCGGCGGAATTCGTTGCCAATGCGCGTCGAGACCGCTGTAGGCGACGTAGGGAAGATAGGCGACATCGCCGCTGAGTTTGACGCGATCGAAGACCCGCGCCTCGGCCGACACGCCGAGGCGGATCGACTGCCAGGTGTCGTACTGGCTGATGACATAGCTGGTCTGCGGGTACGTGCAATTGCCCAGCGTGGGCTGCACGATCTGCGCGCACCCCATGGCGTTGGCGATGGTTTGGTAGAGGTTGTAGCCGACGAAGACGCCGACCTTGTGGTCGGGCCCGCGCAGCAGGTTGTAGCCGACGTCGACAGTCGCGTAGTTGAGCGAGCCCCATATGTTCGATTGCGAGGCCGTGTAGCCGAGCGGAAGGCCGTTGTTGATCGCGTTGGAGATTCCCCAGTCCTCGTCGTACATCTGGCCCTGGCTGATGACCCCGACGCCAACCAAGCCCTTGACGAAGAGATCGATGGGCGTGTCGACGCGGCCGAACATCTCACCGGAGTGGCCGGCCATGTTGTTGTAGGACAGGCGCGAGATCAGGACGTTGGGGCCGCCGTTCGAGTTCTGGTACGAGCCCGAGCTGTACCAGTAGCGTCCTCCGGCCTCGAACTCCCAGCCCGGCGTCCACGGCGCCTCGGCCGCGCCCCGGGCCGCCGTCCCGCCGTCCTGCGACGGCCTGGCACCGCCACCGAAGTGGTAGTTCAGCCCGAGGCGGGCGATGTGAAAATCCTGCGAGATGTTCGAGGAACCGCTGGAGGGAAGATTGGTGACGTCGGCGTTGGGCGTGACGCTGCTGGGCGTGACGCTGCTGGTCGGGGGCGTCGTCAGGCTCATGCCGTTGAAGCGCAGGTAGTTGTATTCCATCTTCAACGACCATGAAGAGCCGATGGCGTATTCGACGCCCGCCCCCACCGTCGCGCCCCACGCGCTGATGCTGGCGCTGCTCGGCACGGCCGGGCCCGGCGTGTCGCTGAAGGTGAGCCCCGTGTAGGACGGGTCCTGCACATCGACGGTATGGTTCGGATTCATGGAGGCATCGGCGCGCATCCAGGCGGCGCCCGCCTTGCCGTAGATCAGCGTGCGGCCGTGCGGTTCGGTGACGAAGCCCAAGCGCCCCGTCAGGGTCGCGATCTCGCGCGGCGTCAGCTTGCAGTTGGAGCCGGTGATGATCACCGACGACTGCAGGCAGGTATTGCTGCCGTGGCCGGACATCAGGCTCGCATCGGCCTCGATGCCCAGCACCAGCTGCGGCGCGGCCTGCCAGTTGTAGCCGGCCTGGAGACCCGCCAGGAAACCGCGCGACACCACCGAACCGCCGAACAACCCTACTCCGTTGGGATCGGAAAATGTCGTCGTGCCCGTGAGCGCACCGACGTGGCCACCGGCGTAAAAGCCCGTCCAGTCCCAGGAGGGCGCCGGCCGGGGCGCCGGTGGAATGTCGTCGGCGCGCGCCGGGGCACCCCGGAGAATCATCGGCAGAATGATCGCGAGAATCGCAGCGCCGATCGGGTAGCCGTTGCGCAAGACAGTCCTCCGCCTCGTGGAGCCCGCAACGCGGAACCGCTCGCCAGCCACCTCGGTCGCTCCAAGTGCCACGACGAAATCCTATCACAACCTAGCCGCGAGCGGGACGATTTCCTGCAGCCCGATGCCGGCCATGCCGCCGCGTCCGCGACGACTCGACAGGCAGAATCATCGCCGATGGCGGTTGCGGATTTGCGACGGCCGCGCCGACGGCCGTTCGAGTTGCCGGGATCGCGCCTACGGCGTGACGATGTTGAACCAGAAGGACTTGTTCAGGTCGACCATGTAGCTCATCAGCTCGGCGAACTTCGCCGGATTGCCGGTGAACTTCACCAGTCCGCTCTGGGTCGCGTCGTTGAACGAGAGTTGCTTGGTGAGGACCTTGCTGAGGTTGGCGCGATCCACGGTCAGGGTGACGTCGGCCTTGGGGTCGGTGTAGCCCGGCCAGTGGTTCAGCACCGCGTTCTCGAGGAAGAGCGCGTGCTTCTCGCCGATGTCGGGAAACACCCAGTTGACCGTGAGCACCTTGCCCTCGGCCTTCCTGGCATCGAGCTGCACGCCCATGTAGCCGAACAGCAGCTCCGACGACATGTTGGCAACGATGTCGGCGCTGGACGGATTCTCGGCGGCGAGCTTGCGCACGCCGTTCCGGAGTTCGTCGGCGCCCGTCAGGTAGAAGCCGCGCCACGGACCGGACTCCGCCTGATAGCCCATCTGCTCCAGGATATCGGCCTGCAGGTTTTTGGCCGCCTGGTTGTCGGGCTGGGCGAAGACCAGATGGTTCACCAGCTCGGCGCCCCAGCGATAGTCACCCTTGTCCAGCGCCTCGCGGCCGAGCTTGAGCACGGCGTCGGCGCCGCCCATGGCCGCCACATATTTGGTGCCGACCTCGACCGGCGGCAGCGGATTCAAATGCGCCGGATTGCCGTCGAAGTATCCCAGGTAGAAGTTGTAGACGGCACGCACGTTGTGGCTCTGGGTGCCGTAATAGCCGTGGCTCGCCCAGTGGCCGACCAGCGAGGCCGGCAGCGTCACCAGGTCGGGCAGCTCCTTCATTGTGTAGCCCATGTTGGCGTAGTGCAGCGTCTGGTCGTGCATGAACTTGTAGGTGTCGCGCTGGACCTTGATCAGGCGCGTCACCTCGGCGTTCCCCCAGGTCGGCCAGTGGTGCATCGTGATCTGGACCTCGTACTGGCCGCCCCACATTTGCATCGCCTGGTTGAGGTACATCGGCCATAGCCGTGCGTCGCGCGTCTTGGCGCCGCGCAGCGTGTAGAGGTTGTGCATCGTGTGCGTGGCGTCCTCGGCCGTGTTCACGATCTTGAACTTCGGCAGGTACCACATCATTTCCGCCGGGGCCTCGGAGCCCGGCGCCATCAGGAACTCGTACTCTATGCCGTCGATCGTGCGCTTCTCGCCCGTCTTGGCGATGCTGTCGGTGGGCGGGATCAGCGTGATCGTGCCGGTCGAGGTCGTGATGCCGAGGCCCGCGGTCACCATGCCCAGCGGGCCCGGCGCCACCAGGTTGCCGTACATGTAGGCCGCGCGTCGGCCCATCGCGGTGCCGGCAAAGACGTTCTCGGCCACGAAGTGCTCGAGGAAGCCCTCGGGCGCGTAGATCTTGACCTTGCCGGCCTTCACGTCGGCTTCGTCGACGATGCCGCGGACGCCGCCCGCGTGATCGACGTGGGAATGGGAGTAGATCACGGCTACCACCGGCTTCCTCGGCCGGTGCTGATAGTAGAGGTCGAGCGCGGCGCGCGCCGTCTCGGCCGAGATCAGCGGATCGTAGATGGTAATGCCCTGGTCGCCCTCGACGATGGTGAGGTTGGAGAGGTCGGCGCCGCGCACCTGATAGACGCCGGGCACGACCTCGTAGAGGCCGGCGTCCATCAGGAGCTGCGACATGCGCCACAGGCTCGGGTTCACGGTGTCGGGCGCGGGCGCGCCGTCCTTGATGAAGGCGGTGTATTTCGACAGGTCCCACACGACCTGGCCGTTCTTGCCCTTGATCACGCCGTTGTCCGGCAGGCGCGCGATCAGGCCGCGCTTGGCGTTGGCGAAATCCTCCCTGTCCGGCCACGGCAGCGCCGCGGTCGAGCTTTTGTTGTAGTCGAGCGTCGACGGCGAGGCGGGCTTGGGGCCGGCCGCCGGCTGGGCCTGGGCGACGGTGGTGGCCAGCGCCAGGGACAGGACGAGGCCGATGGCGCCCGACGTCATCAGCGTGAAACGGCTCGACATGCAGCTCTCCCTCGTGACGGCAAGGACTACCGCATAATCCTGGTGACCGGATTTGCAAGACCGGAATGCCCTTCGATGCCGTCTTGCAGTAGCTTCGGGGTCCACAAAGAGTCGTCCGCTGCGGACCACGAAGGGATGCGATCATGAAAACCGTCAGCCGGGTCTACGACACCCACGCCGATGCTCGCGCCGCCGTGAGCGCGCTGGAAGAAGCCGGCGTGCCGTCCAAGGACATCAGCCTGGTCGCCAACAAGTGCGTCAGCGCCGAGCTGGACGAGGTGGACGAGGTGGAAAAGTTTCCCGATGCGGCCACCGGCATCGGCTTCGGCACGGCGCTGGGCGGCGGCGCCGGGCTGCTGGCGGGCCTCGGCATCCTGACTATTCCGGGCCTCGGTCCCGTCGTGGCGGCGGGCTGGCTGGCGAGCATGGCGGTCGGCGCCATGGCCGGGGCCGCGGCCGGCGGCGTCGTGGGCGCCCTGGTCGATGCCGGCCTGTCGAAGGAACACGCCGACGTCTATTCGGAAGCGGTGCGCCGCGGCTGCACCCTGGTGAGCGCGCGCGTAGCCGGCCGCGAGGGCGCCAAGATCCAGGCGATCCTCGACCGCTTCGAACCGATCGATCCGGCCCAGCGCGGCAGCGACTATCACCGCGAAGGCTGGACCTGCTTCGACCCCAAGGCCCCGGCCTACCGGCCGAGCGAGGCCGAGATCGAACGCATCCGCCGCGCCGGGCCGGCGTAGAGGAGCGGTGTCGCAATGATCACGCCGTCCTATGTCCGCACCATGGCCCGCTACAATTCGGAGATGAACCGCCGCGTCTATTCAGGCGCGGCGCGGCTGTCGGACGAACAGCGCCGCGCCGATCGCGGCCTGTTCTGGAAGTCGCTGCACGGTACGCTCAATCACCTGATGTGGGGCGACCGCCAGTGGATGTCGCGCTTCGACGGCTGGCCGGCCAACACGGTGCCCAACACCGCGAGCCCGACCCTGTTCGAGGATTTCGACGAGCTGCGGGCCGAGCGGATCAAGGCCGACGCGCGCATCGAAGATCTTGCCGGACGCGTCGACCAGGCCTGGCTCGATGCGGACCTGGTGTGGTGGAGCGGCTCTGCCAAGTCGGAGATGCGCCGGCCCAAGGGGCCGCTGATGGTGCATTTCTTCAATCACCAGACGCACCATCGCGGCCAGGTCCATGCGGCGCTGACCGCCTGCGGCGTCGATCCCGGCGATACCGACCTGTTCCTGGTCGTGCCGCCGGAGGCTTAGTTCGTGGGTCTCAGGAGATCGGCTTGCCGCAGCGCCGCCAGAGCTGGTCGGGATGGGCGGGCGAGATCATGCGCATCTGGGTTTCGCTGATCAGCACCATCGTGATGGTGGCACCGGCATCGGGCTCGAACGCCGGCACGACATAGGCGAAGCCGTGACGGTCGTAGTCACCCTCGACCTGCTTGCCGCCCGGGGTCGTGAGCTGCGGCCCCTTGATCGAGAGGCTGCGTCCGTCGGCGTGGCACCAGTTGCCATCGATGGCATCGGCCCGTGCCGGGTCGGCGACGAACAGGGACGCCGATACGACCAGTGCCAGCGAAATCGAGGAGGCGGCGCGCGGCATCAGGTGCCGCAGAAAGTCTTGTAGCCGCTCATGTCGCTCGTCGGCGGCTCGGCATAGGCGGCGAACTCCGCCCGCTCGTTGAAGGGGTGCGACAGCACCGTCATCAGCTCCTCGAACGGCGCGTAGTCGTCGCGTTCGATGGCAGCGGCCAGCACCGCCTCGACCCGGTGGTTACGCGGGATATAGATCGGGTTGGTGGCATGCATCGCCGCCCGTCGGGCCGCACCATCCTGCGGTTCACGCGCGAGCCGCTCGCGCCAGCGCACGGCCCAGGCGTCGAAGGCAGCGGGATCGAGGAACTGGTCGCGGACACCAGCGTCTGCGGCGGAATCGCCCGCCATATCACCGAGCCGCCGGAAGGTGAGCGTGAAGTCGGCCTGGTTCGCGGCCATCGCCTTCAGGAGATCTTCCGCCAGCGCCGCATCGCCTTCCTCTTCAGTGAACAGGCCGAGCTTGCGGCGCAGGCCTGCCAGCAACGCCGCGGCATAGAGCGGCTGGAAGGTGGCGAGCGCCTCGTTGGCGGTGGCCAGCGCCGCATCGCTGTCGTCGGCCAGCAGCGGCAGCAGCGTCTCGCCGAAGCGCGCCAGGTTCCACGGCGCGATGCGCGGCTGGTTGATGTAGGCGTAGCGGCCCTGCGTGTCGATGGAGCTGAAGACCGTCGCCGGATCGTAGGCATCCATGAAGGCGCAGGGGCCGTAGTCGATGGTCTCGCCCGAGATCGAGGAATTGTCGGTGTTCATGACGCCGTGGATGAAGCCCACCAGCATCCACTGCGCGACCAGGCTGGCCTGGCGCGCGATTACCTGCTCGTAGAAGGCGCGATAGGGTTGTGCGGCCTTGCCGGCCTCCGGATAGTGGCGGTCGATCGCGTGGTCGG
>JAUXST010000498.1 GCA_030679805.1 Reyranella sp.
GCGCGAGGCGGACGTCTACGTCGAGCTCCCGACGGGGAAGCTCCGCGCGGTCCACGTGAAGACCGCTCTGACGGATGGAAACGTCACGGCGATCGAAGGGGATCCGCTGAAGGAAGGGGACGACAATCGCTACAACACGCGCAACCCGATGGGACGGGTCGGCCGCCCCAGCGAACTCGCCAACATGGCGGCCTTCCTGATGAGCGAGGAGGTCGAGTACATCAACGGCGAGGTGATCGCGATCGACGGCGCCATGGGCATCATGGGCAACGGCACCTTCTCCAACATGATGGCCTACAGCGAAGCCGACTGGCAGCGCATCCGCGAGCAGATCCAGTCGACCAACGCTGCCGACAAGGCCACGCGCAGCTAAGACTGGTTCAGCGCCGCCGTCAGCGTGCGGTGGAAGTGACCGATGGCGCTTTCAAATTTGCCGAAGGTGAAGGCCTCGTTGGCGCCGCTGCCCAGGCCGCGCTGGATGGCCTGGACGACGGCACGGTCTTCGGCGGCGCCCGTCGTGCCCACGAATTCGGCGTCGCGCTTGGCCTCGGCCAGGGCCTCGGGGTCATCGCCGCCGCCATTGGTCAGGGTGTAGGTGATCTGCCGGGTGCGGTCGATCGCCATCGGCTCCAGGATCACGACGTTGGTGTGACGCGACAGCACCGTGATCAGGACGTTCGGGAACAGGTGATAGACGTAGGTCAGCAGGCCTTCGACCCGGCGTTCCTGCGGCGGGACCTTGGCAAGTTTCTTGATGCGCTGGAACGGATAGGTCACGCGACTGTTGCGGCCAAACAGGTCGATGACATTCAGGTTGTCGAAACCGTAAGGGAGGAAACTCTCCGGATGGGTCGACTTGATGTGATAGCCCTCGATGAAGCTTTCGAGCAGGATCTTCCAGTTGACCTCGAACTCGCGCTCAACCGTCGCGAAGAGGCGCTGGTCGGGGCCGATCAGCTTGGCGAGCCCGGCCAGCGAATCGTCGCCCAGTGCCGGCTCTTCCTGCGTCACGAACACCAGCCCGAAGCGTTCGCTCGCCGTCACGGGCACCAGCGGATGCGCTTCCTTGTCGAAGCCCGGAAATCCTTCCTCGTGCGGGATGTGACGCAGGCTGCCTTCGAGATTGTAGGTCCAGCCATGGTAGCGGCAGACGAAGGCCCGGCTGCAACCCGAGCCGCTCGCGACCTGCATGCCACGGTGCCGGCAGGCGTTGCGGAAGGCCCGGACCTTGCCGTCGGCGCCGCGCACGACGACGATCGGAGTGCCGGCCGCCTCGCGGGCAACATAGGAGCCGACCTCCGGCACTGCGGCCGACGGGCAGAACGGGGTCGGCGAGCGCCGCAGCACCTGCTCGAGTTCCGCCGCCAATCGCTGCCCGGACCGGTAGTTGGCGACCGGCTCGCGCCAGACCTCATGGCCGACGTCGGTCGTGCCGTTGGCGATATGGTCGAGAACGCGTTGCGCCACGGATTGGTCGTCCATCGCCGTCTTCATGTCTGTCGCCTTCTCGATTGCGGCCAGATCAAGCATACGCCGAGCGCCCGGCATGACAAAAGAAACCCGTGGCCTTTCGGCTGAGTGTCATTCACGCGTCGGCGGCGAACTCGCCAAGCAGCCAGCGCTTGAATGCCTGCAAAGCCATGTTGCTGCGTTCCTCCCGACGATGGACCAGCCAGTAGCCGCCGGTCGAATTGCTGTGGCCGATGGGACGGCAAAGCATGCCCGTCCGCTCGCGTTCGGCGAAAAGCGGCGCCACGCCGGCGCCGCGCTCGGCAAGCTGAAGGGGTGCTTCAAAGCTGTCGACCCGGATCGCCTGCCTCGCTTTGATCGTTCCGACGCCGGCTTCGCGCAGCCAGATCGGCCACGCCAGGGGAAACGACACGACGTGGATCATGGGGGCGCGCACGACGTCGGCGGCACGGTGAAGCTTGAACCGTCGCACGATGGCAGGCGTCGCCACGGGCGTGGCGTGCAGATCGAGAAGGTGCTGGACGACGAGCCCCGGCCAATTGCCGTCACCGACGCGCACTGCCGCGTCGGCCGATTCATTCTCGAGGTCGAGCGGCCTGGTCGAATTCTCGACGACCAGCTCGACTTCCGGATGGGCTGTCATGAAGCTTGCAATGCGCGGGATCAGCCATGCCGAGGCGAAGAGAGGCGAGACGCTGAGGCGCAACCGGCAACTGGCCTCGGTGCCGGCAAGTGGCGCTGTGGCCCGCTCAAGTTCGCCGAAAGCCCGGCCGGTCAATGTCGCGAAGGCACGGCCGGTCGGCGTGATCAGCACCGAACGGTGGGCCCGGATGAAGAGCGCACCTCCCATGGCTTTTTCCAGGTTGCGGATGCGATGGCTGATTGCCGAAGGCGTCAGGTGCAGCGCGTCGGCTGCCTCCTTGAAGCTGCCGAGGCGGACGGCGGCATCGAACGCCTGCAACGACAGGAGGAGTGTTGGTCTCAGTCGGCTGGCGGCGGGAAGCGGCTGCGCTGCTCGCAGGAGGCGCGGCAGCGGCGTTTCGCCAGTTCGACGCTGACCCTGCACAGCACGTTGCCGTTCTGACGGGCGCGGCCGGCACCTTCTGCGCCGGCTACGACTTGAAGCAGACCGCCGCCGGCCGTCGCGGCCATCGCGTCGAGCACGGTGACGGACCGATGGGACCGACGCGGCTCAAACTCTCCAAACCGGTGATCGCCGCCATCGAAGGCCCCGCCGTCGCGGGCGGCTTGGAGCTTGCCCTGTGGTGCGACCTGCGCGTAGCCGCCCGCGATGCCGTCTTCGGCGTCTATTGCCGCCGCTTCGGCGTGCCGCTGATGGACCTCGGCACGATCCGCTTGCCGCGACTGATCGGCCACAGTCGGGCCATGGACATGATCCTGACAGGCCGCGGCGTATCCGGCGAAGAGGCCGAGCGGATCGGCCTCGCCAATCGACTGACGGAGCCCGGCCAGGCGCTTGCCGGTGCGATGCAGTTGGCGCGGGACCTCGCCCGCCTGCCCCAGGCGGCTTTGTGCAACGACCGATTGTCGACGATCAAGCAGTGGAGCCTCGACTGGGAACAGGCGACGTTGAACGAATTCCGCCTCGGCATCGCCACGGTCGCCACAGGCGAAACCGAAGCTGGTGCCCGCCGTTTCGCCGCCGGCGCCGGCCGCCATGGACGCGCCCTCTAATTCCCTCGGCAATCGCTTAGCATCTGCAGCAACCACCAAGCGTGTTGCACGAATGCAACACATCCGGACGATTGATACGGGGCCATAGCCCCGATGGCGTGTGGTGGCCTCAATTGAGCCAAAGTGTGCGGGCTATCTGCCTCATCACTTTTCCAATCTCGGGTCCCGATGAGATCCTATCGTGTGGTTGAGCACTAAGTTGGTCTCCCAGACATTGAACACCATGGTGCGTCGGCGTTTCGTCTCCATGGGCATGCTGGTCGCCTCGCAACTGGTCGCCGCGGGCGGTGGGGCGCTGGCCCAGTCCGTCGAAGCCCGCCATTGGCGGGGGGTCAGCGCGATGACACGCCAGCCGGAGCAGGTCATGGCCGGTACGATGGCTGAATGGCGAGGGCTGTGGAGCCGGGTCGGACAGCCGGCGCCGGATATGTTCGAGCAGGGCCGGATGAATGCCGTCGGCATATTCCTGGGCCGCCGCGCCAGCGAAGGCTATGCCGTCAATATCCTGTCGACCAGCCGCCGGCGCGACCGCGTCGTGGTCGTTTTCGAAGAGATCATGCCGCCCGAGATCATGATGGCCCAACGCGCAACGCCCAGGCCCGTCGCGAGCGCTCCGTCCCTTGGGCCTTCCCTTGGACCCGCCGGACCCGGCAGCGCTGGGTTTGCCCCTCCTGGCGCCGGAGTATCGGCGACCAGCGGGCTGGCTCCGGCGCCCAGCCGGCCGGCCGGCCACCCCACGTCGCCGTGGGCCATCATCCTGATCCACCGGGGCGACCTTCCCGTCTCGGTCGAGCAGCGCCTCTTTCGCTAGCGCGACCTAGTGGGAGTGCCGTGGCACGCCCTTGGTCTTGGCGATCTTCTGGTAGTTGACTGCGAAATCGAGGCAGGCGCCGCTTGCCAACTGGCCAACGAACTTGCGCTGCAGTTCCTGCCACGGGGTCTGACTTTCGACGATATTCGGCTTCCAGGCCGCCCGACGCTTCGCCAGCTCGCCAGCGGAAATCAGGATATTGGCCGTGCGTTTGCCGATATCGACCCGCACTTTGTCACCGGTCTTGAGCAGCGCCAGGCCACCGCCGACTGCCGCCTCGGGGGAAGCGTTGAGGATGGACGGACTTGCCGACGTCCCGCTTTGCCGGCCGTCGCCGACGCACGGCAACAGCAGCACGCCTCCCTTCACCAGCCGGTCCGGCGGCAGCATGTTCACGACCTCGGCCGCCCCGGGATAGCCCACGGGGCCGGTGTTGCGAATGAACAGGATGCTATTCTCATCGACCGGCAGCTTGGGATCGTTGATCCGGTGATGATAGTCCTCCGGGCCCTCGAACACGATCGCCGTACCCTCGAAGGCGTCCTTGTCGCCCTTGCGCTCGAGGTACTTCTTGCGGAACTCGGGCGAGATCACCGACGTCTTCATGATCGCCGAGTCGAACAGGTTGCCGGACAGCACGGCAAAGCCGGCCGTCTCGAGCATCGGCTTGTCGTAGGTTTTGATGACATCGCCGTCAGCCGGTATCGCGCGCCTGAGGTTCTGCGCCATGGTCTTGCCGGTTACCGTCAGTGCATCGCCATGGATCTTCTTCTTCCGAAGGAGTTCGGCCATCACCGTCGGCACGCCTCCCGCGCGATGGAATGCCTCGCCGAGATACTTGCCGGCGGGCATGCAATTCACCAGCAACGGGATGTCGTAGCCGATCTTGTCCCAATCGCCGTTGACCAGTTTTACGCCGATATGGCGGGCGATGGCGTTGATGTGCGGCGGGCAGTTGGTCGAGGCGCCAAGGGCGCTCGCCGCGACGATGGCGTTCTCGAACGCCTTGCGCGTCAGGATGTCGGACGGCTTCAGATCTTCCCACACCATGTCGACAATGCGCTTGCCGGTCTCGTAGGCGATCTGGCCGCGCTCCCGGTAAGGCCCGGGAATGGCCGCGCAGCCGGTGAGCGACATGCCGAGTGCTTCGGCCATGCTGTTCATGGAGAGCGCCGTCCCCATCGTGTTGCAGTGGCCGACGGAGGGCGCACTCGAAGCCACCATCTCGACGAACTGCTCCATGTCGATCCGCCCCGCCGCCAATTCCTGGCGGGCGTACCAAACGATGGTGCCGGAGCCCGCGAGGCCGCCGGCGAAGTGGCCGTCGAGCATCGGACCGCCAGAAAGCACGATTGCCGGAATATTGACCGTCGCCGCCCCCATGATCATGGCCGGGGTGGTCTTGTCGCAGCCGGTGGTCAACACGACGCCGTCGAAGAAGTAGCCATACAGGCACTCCACCAGGCTCAGATAGGCGAGGTTGCGATCGAGCGCCGCGGTTGGCCGCTTACCTGTCTCCTGGATCGGATGGACCGGAAATTCGATGGGGATGCCACCGGCGTCGCGAATGCCGTCGCGCACGCGGCTCGCCAGGTCGAGATGGTGACGGTTGCAGGGCGAGAGGTCGCTGCCGGTCTGGGCGATACCGATGATCGGCCGGCCACTGCGCAGCTCGGCCAAAGTCAGGCCGAAATTCATGTAGCGCTCGAGGTAGAGCGCGGCCATCGTCGGGTCGCCCGGCGCGTCGAACCATTCGCGGCTGCGCAGTCGGCGCTTGCCATTCTTCTTGTCGGCCATCCGATTTCCTCCAGATTTATTGACGCAACCCTGGGAGAAGGCGTCCTGGAAGTCCAGCGCTTCGCTTGAGGTTCAGCCGGCGCCGTGACAAATCTCCCGCCATGACAAACTCCCCGGCCATCGTCTGCCTCGGCGAACCCCTGATCGAATTCAACCGCCCGAAGGAAGGCGACGGCCGCACTTGGTTGCAGGGCTTCGGCGGCGATTCACAGAACGTGGCGATCGCGGCAGCACGGCAGGGCGCCTCGACAGGCTATCTTACCAGCGTCGGCCAGGACTGGATGGGCGATGCCTTCCTCGATCTCTGGAAATCGGAAGGCGTCGACGCGTCCCGCGTCACCCGCCATCCCACGGCGCCGACCGGCGTCAGCTTCGTGACGCACAGCGCGGCCGGTCACAAGTTCGACTACCTGCGCAAGAACTCCGCCGCCTCCCTGATGACGCCGGAGACGCTGGCCACCGACTATATTGCCGGCGCCAAGGTGTTCCACCTCTCCGCGATCGGCCAGGCGATCAGCGAAAATGCGCGCCAGACCTGCGACGCCGCCATTGCTGCCGCGCGCAAGGCCGGTGTGAAGGTTTCCTACGACACCAACCTGCGGCTCCGGCTCTGGGAACTCGAGCTGGCCCGCTCGGTGATCGATTCGACGATCACCCGGTGCGACATCGCCCTGCCCAGCCTCGACGATTCGCAGCAGCTCACCGGGCTGCGGGACCCCGATGCGATCGCCGACTACTACCTCAAGCTCGGAGCGCCGCTGGTGGCGCTCAAAATGGGTCCCGAAGGGGCGCTCATCGCCACGGCCGACAAGCGCACCCGCATCCCAGCGCACAAGGTCGATGCCGTCGACGCAACCGGCGCAGGCGATACGTTCGACGGTGCATTCCTCACGCGGCTTCTGGTAGGAGACGATCCGGAGACGGCGGCTCGCTACGCCAATGTGGCAGCAGCGCTTTCGACCTGTGGCTATGGGGCCGTGACGCCGATGCCGCGCAAGGCCGACGTGCTCACTGCACTGAGGCGCGTCTGAGCCCTGGGACGAGAGATCGCATGAAGCGACCGAACACGGTCACCTGCTGGGCAATCCAACCGCGGCCATTGTCGCCATCGACGATCGGATCATCGACACCCGTCGGCCGATGCTTGCCGTCGTAGACCGCCGTACCGAACAGGATATCCCAGATCGGGAATACCGGTGCGAAGTTGTGGTCCTGGATGTGGCGCTCTTCCGGCGTGGAAAGCGCGTGATGCAGGCGGTGGAAGCGCGGCCCCACGAGCAGCCGGTCGCCCAGCCAACCGAAGCCCATGTCGACGTTGGCATGGGACCAGCTTTCCACCAGGCGCCCGATCATCAGGATCAGCACATATTCGCCGGGTTGGACGCCGACGACCTGGGAGAACAGGACCAGCGCCAGCGTGATCAGCAGATCGTCGATCACGTGGTTGCGATCGTCGGTCCACACCGTCATCCGCCTCTGGCTATGGTGCAGGCTATGCAACGACCACCACCAGGCAAAGCCGTGCTGGGCCCGGTGCAGCCAGTAGGCCGCGAAATCGTAGAGCACGAAATAGACGAGGAACGAGGCCAGCGCGTTGTCACCTAGCCACGGCAAGACACGCTCCAGGCGCGGTGGCGCAAAGCCCCAGGTGCGCACGGTCAGCTCGATTTCCTGCACCAGCGGATAGGTGACGATGAAGATCGCCAGCGGCAAGATTCCGAGCTTGTTCAGGAGCGTGTAGACCTGATCAACCAGGATCAGTCGATCATCCGAACTCGACTTCTCGAGCGGCCATCGCTTTTCGAAGAATCGCATGCCGATGGCGATGATCGCGATCTGCACGACGCCCAGCATGACGAATTCGACGGCGCTGTAGCCCGGCTCGTACCAAGCCATCAGGCCAAAACGGAAAAGGACTGGACCGACGAAAGTCTCGAAGAGCCAGGTTTGGGCGTCGATCCAAATGTCGATGAGCTGGCGCATCGGTGCGCCAGCTATTTTTGGTCGCCCGCCGTAGACGCCGCACGCACCGGCGCCACGGCCGATCCCGTCGCGCCGGACTTGAGCATGAGAACGCCATGCGGCGACTTGCCGACAGGAATCGAGGCGACCATTTTCATCTGCTCGATATCAACGACCGCGATGCGGCGCAGGAATCTCTGGGTGACCCACAGTTCCTTCCCGTCGGGCGTGATGTCCATGCAGTCGGGCCCGCCGGGGACCCGGATGCTTCCGACGACCTTCATGTCCTGGGTGTCGATCAGGGAAACCGTGCCTTCGACGCGATTACCCAGGAAATAGTGCCGCCCGTCACCCTTGGGAAAGAAATTATGGGCACCCTTGCCGGTTTGCAGGGTACCGGTCGTCGAGCCATCCTTCGGATCGACAACGACCAGTCCGTCCGCCCCCGTCAGGGCTACGAGCAGACGCTTGTTGTCGGGCAACATCACGACACCCGCCGGCGCCTCGCCGACCTTGACGTTCCATTTGATCGCCTGCGTCTGCAGATCAAAGGCGACGAGCCTGCCGGTCTGCTGAAGCGTGACGAAAACCGTCTTGGACTCGGCATCGAATGCCATGTGGCTGGGCAGGCCGTCGATAAAGATGCGGCCAGCCAGCTTGAAGTCCTCGCCCCGATAGATGTCGACATGGTCGAGCCGGTAGGCCGCAGTGACGAACCACTTGCCGTTCGGGCTGAAGCCGAGGTGATAGGGGTCGATGATGTCGCGCACGACGCGACGGCGCTCGCCCGTCTTGGCGTCCAGCACCAAAAGTTCGTTGGTGACCGTCGAGCCGACCAGCACTTCCTTGCCGTCGGGTGTGACGAGGAGATGGTGAGGTTCGCGCCCGACCGGCAGTCGCGCCAGCTCGGTCCGGCCGCTACGGGTCAGGATGCTGAAGGAGGCCTCATCCGAATTGAGCACCAGGACGGCGTCCGCCCGGGCCGGTCCAGACATGCCCAAGGCCAGCGCCACCGCCGCAAACGCCATTTTCTTCATGAGGTCGAACTAAACTCCCTATTCTATACCTTGAAGCACCTTTCCTGGATCGGCGCTAGGGTCGTTTGAGCGCCGCAGCTGCGGCGGCAAGCCGCTCGATCTGCGGCCAATCCTGGACGGCTACGGCTCCCCTTGGCACCACCCAGGAGCCGCCGACGCAGGCCACATTGGTGAGCGCCAGATAGGCCGGCGCGCTGTCGGCGCCGATTCCACCGGTCGGGCAGAAGCGCAAGCTGGCCAACGGGGCTGCGACCGCCTTCAGCCAGCCCACCCCGCCCGCGGTATCGGCCGGAAAGAACTTCAGCAAGGTGAGCCCCCGCTCGGCCAACGCCATGGCCTCTGACACGGTTTGGACGCCGGGCAGAAAGGGCAACCCCGAGGCCGACGCGGCGGTCGCCAGACCGTGCGTACAGCCCGGGCTGACGACAAACCGGGCGCCGGCTTTCCGTGCCTGATCGAGCTGGTGGGCATTCAAGACCGTTCCCGCGCCGACCACGGCGTCGGGAACCTCGCTGGCGATTGCCCGCAGTGCTTCCAGCGCCACCCCGCTCCGCAGGGTGATCTCGAGGACCCGGAGGCCTCCGCGGACGAGCGCCCGCGCCAAAGGTACGGCGTCGGCCTGTCGCTCGATCGTCAGGACCGGGATGACCGGTGCAAGCGAGGCGATGGCCGAGATGTCCATGATCAGACGCTCCAACCGCCGTCAACGACGTTCACCGTGCCGGTCGTGAAGCCTGCTTCGTCGCTGGCGAGGTAGACCGCGAGCGCCGCGATCTCCTCGGCCGAACCGAAGCGGCCGGTCGGCTGTCGCTGCAGGAAGAACTGCTTGGCATCCGCTCCCCCACCCAGCGCCCCGATCCGTTCGTCCAGCGACGGCGTCTGCACGGTGCCGGGGCAGATGGCATTGCAGCGGATGCCCTTGCTCACATGGTCCACGGCAACGGACTTGGTGAGGCCGATCACCGCCGCCTTGGTCGTCCCATAGATGAACCGCAGCGCCGCCCCCTTAACCGATGAGGCGGCGGACGACATGTTGACGATCGCGCCCCCGCCCTTGGCGAGCATTCCCGGCAGAAAGGCCTGGATCGTCCAGAACATGCTACGCACGTTGAGATCGAAGGCAAACCGCCATTGCTCGTCCGTGGCCTCCAGGATGGATCCGTGGTGGACGAAGCCGGCGCAATTGAACAGGACGTCGATGGGCCCGGTCTGCCCGGCGAGCGCGGTGATCGCATCTTTGTCGAGGACATCAAGCTTCTGGATCCTGACGCCGGGAACGCCGGTGAGTGCCTCGAGCTTCGCGGCATCGACATCAGTTGCCCAGACCGTGGCACCTTCCCTGGCGAAGGCACGGGCCGTCGCCGCCCCGATACCCTGCCCCGCCGCCGTGACGACGCAGATCTTGCCCTTCAAACGCATATGCCCGTCTCCGCTCCCACGTGGCCCTTACTTGATGAGGCCCTTTTCCTTGTAGAATTTCTCCGCTCCGGCATGCAGCGGGATTCCCAGGCCGTCCAGTGCCGAGGCGAGCTTGATCGTCTTGCCCTTGGCGTGGCCCGAGTCCAGCAGCTTGCGGGTGTTGGGATTCCAGAGCGCGGCGGTGACTGCGTAGATCAGGGCGTCGGTAAGCTTCGAGGATGTCACCCAGAGCGCATTCACGCTGACCGTCTTCACGCCCGGAACGTTCTTGTAGGCGCCGTCGGGGATCTCGTCGGCACTGAAGAAAGTATACTGCTTGATCAATGTCTCGGCCTCCGGGCCGTCGATCGGCACGAGATCGATGCCGGTCGTGGCGGCCAGCTCGGAGATCGCCCCCTGCGGCCAGCCGCTGACGTTGAAGAAGGCATCGAGTGTCCCATCCTTGAGCTTGTCGGCGGCCTGCTGTGGCTTCAAGTACTCGGCCTTGACGTCTTTCTCAGTGAGGCCATAGGCGGAGAAAATGAGCCGGGCGTCGACGAGTGTTCCCGAGCCGGGCTCGTCCAGCGACACGCGCTTGCCCTTCAGATCCTTGATCGCCTTGATGCCGGTCCCCTTGCGGGCGACCAGCTGGAAGCTCTCCGGGTAGAGGTTTGTGATGGCCCGCAGGGTATCGACCTTCGCGCGGCCTTCGTAGATTCCGGTACCAGTGTATCCCCAAAAGGCCACGTCGGACTGGATGAAGGCCGACTGCATGCTACCGTTGCCGATCGCGGCAACATTGGCGACCGATCCGTTGGAGGCGACCGCCGTCGCCACCAGCCCCGGAACGCCGCACGAACCTCCATCGGCGCAGGCGCGCGATCCGGGTGGGTTGGAAATGGCGTTGGCGATCAGGCCACCGATCGGGAAATAGGTGCCCGCAGTGCCGCCAGTGCCGATGCGGAAAAACGTGATGTCCTGGGCCAAGGCCGACACTCCGCCGAACGCGGCTGCCCCGAGGCCGCTGAGCACTGCGGCCCTGCGATTGATCAGCATGGCGACCCTCCCTGGCCAGCGACGATTAAACCGCGTCCAGTCGGTCGTCGCAATGATCGCCGATCAATTGACGCCGACGGCGCGACTCATGATCGCCCCGATCTCGCCATGAATGACCAAGTCGGCGGTGTCGTCCTGGTCCGTCGGCTCGCGATTTACGATCGCCAGTTCTGCGCCCTTCCGCTTGGCCAGGCCCGGGAAGCCCGCCGCCGGATAGACGACGAGCGAGCTGCCGAGGACGATGAAGAGATCGCAGGCCAGCGTCTCATCCTGGGCGCATGCCATCGGGATCTCGGGCATCGCCTGCCCGAATGAAATGGTCGCGGTCTTCACGATACCCTCGCATTTCACGCAGAGGGGCAACTTGCCGCCACCCAGAAACGTCCTGCGGATCTGGTCGAGTTCGTGGCGATGGCCGCAATCCAGACACGTTGCATAGGTGGCGTTGCCGTGAAGTTCGATCACCTTGGCGTCGGGAACGCCAGACCTCTGGTGAAGCCCGTCGATGTTCTGTGTGATGATGGCGCTCATGCGGCCCAGCTCGACGAGCTTGGCCAGCGCCCGGTGGCCGGCATTGGGTTCAGCCTTGAGCATGGTTTCGTCGGTCGCGAACTTGCGGCGCCACGACTCCCGGCGCATTTCCTCGGACGACATGAAGTCGTCAAAGTAGATCGGCTTGTATTTCGTCCAGATGCCGCCTGGGGAGCGGAAGTCGGGAATTCCCGATTCGGTCGAGATACCGGCGCCCGTGAAGGCCACGATCCGCTTCGCCGAGCCGATCATCTCCCGCAGTCGCTCTATGTCGTCCATGTCTCCTCTCCTGTCCCGTGATCACGGCAGCGGAGCAAGACCCGTCCCGCGGCTAGGATAGCCAACGCTTGCGACGCTTGTAGTGCTTCGTGTCGCGGTAGGACTTCCGCGCGCCGCCCTCATTGAGGCCGAGGTAGAATTCCTTGATGTCGGAGTTGTCGCGCAACTTGTCGGCCGGTCCCTCCAGCACGATGCGCCCGTTCTCCATAACATAGCCATGGTCGGCCACGGCCAGCGCCATGGTGGCGTTCTGCTCGACCAGAAGCACCGAAAGCTTTTCTTGCCGCACCAGTCGGTCGACGATGGCAAAGATCTCTTCGACAAGCATCGGCGCCAGGCCGAGCGACGGTTCGTCCAACAGGACGACCTTGGGCCGGCTCATCAGCGCCCGGCCGATCGCCAGCATTTGCTGCTCGCCGCCCGACAGGTAGCCGGACTGCTGGTGCCGTCGCTCCTTCAGCCGCGGAAAATACGTGTAGACCATGTCGATCCCCTGCTTCACCCCGCGACCATCTTTCTGGACGTGGCCGCCTGCGATCAGGTTTTCCTCGGTGGTCAGATTCTCGAACACGCGCCGTCCCTCGAACACCTGGACGAGGCCGAGCCGCGTGACGTCGTGGGCGCGCATACCGTCGATGCGACGCTCGCCGAGTTGGACCGTTCCCTTGGTGACCTCGCCGCGCTCGCTGCGCAGCACGCCGGAAATGGCCTTGAGTGTCGTCGTCTTGCCGGCGCCGTTGGCGCCCAGCAGGGTCGTGATCGAGCCTTCGCCGACATCGATCGACACGCCCTTGAGGACGAGGATGACGCGGTCGTAGACGACTTCGACGTTGTTGATCGACAGCATGGGATGTCGGGCGGCGATTTCCCGCCGCCCGCCCCTTTCTTGGTTCAGGACTTCGCCGCGTCGGCTGCGAGGTGCTTCTGGATCGTCGGGCGATTACCCTGGAACCAGTCCTTGACCTTCACGAGTTTGCCTCCCTTGACCGTCCAGATCTGGACCCAGCCACCGCCCTCATGGTCTGCCGCCGTCAGTTCCAGCGGCGGCAGCAGACCGCCCAGCGTAAGGCCCTTGATCGACTCCATGCCTTTCTTGACGTCTTCGGAGGTCGGCTTCGCGCCGGCCTTGGCCTTGATCGCGTTGCGTGCTGCTTCGACATGTAGTGCCGCAATGAAGACGCCGCGGTTGTAGTACACGGTCGAGTCCATTTCCTTCGGCGGGGTCTTACCCTGTGCCTTGTACATGGCTTCGATGTCCTTCAGGACCTGGAAGTCCTTGCCGACACCGGCGAACTGCATGGTGTTGTAGCCTTCAGCCACGCCCATGCCGCCAGCCGCGATGATGTCGGATTCGGCGCTGCCCCAGACGAAGGCGACTACCTTGCTGAGCGGGAAGCCCTTGCCCTTCAGCTCCTTGATGGAGACCGATGGCGAACGCCCGAACAGGTGGGTGATGATGAAGTCGGGCTTGTAGCGGCTGGTGATATCGAGGATTTGCGCGCCCATCTCCAGGCCGGGTGCCGGTACGGCGAAGGTGCGCAGCTCGAAGCCCTCGGCCTTGGCCAGATCCTCCAGGATCGGCAGCGGCTCTTTGCCTGCCGGATTGTCGTAGAAGAGATAGGCGATCTTCTTGCCCTTGAGGTCACCCAGCTTCTCCTTGGCGAACGCCACCGCGGCACCGCCCTGCGACCAGTAGCTGGCTGCGATCGGGAAGGTGTAGGGATAGCGCTTGCCGTCTGCCGCCGAGGCAGTGCCGAAGCCCGGCGACGTGCCGAGGATCTTGTCCTCCTCGAGCTTCTTGTTTAGCGCGGCGGTCTGCGGCGTGCCGTAGAGGCCTTCCAATACCGCGCCTTCCTTCTTGAAGCGCTCGTGCGCTTCGATGGCCGGCGGCACCTTGTACTCGTGGTCGATCTCGAGGACCTTGATCTTGTAGCCCTCGACGCCGCCCTTGCTGTTCACCAGCGCGATGTAGTCGTGATAGCCGGGGCACAGGACCGTGCCCACGTTCGCGGTCGGCCCGGTGCGGTCGCATTGCAAGCCGAACACGAGTTCCTTCTGGGCGAAGGCCTGGCCTCCGCCGACTGCCAAGGTCACGGTCGTAGCCGCGATCCCCAGCCAACTTCTAACGAACCTCGTCATGGGTTCCTCCCTTTCGCAGCAATGCCCCGCTCTAGTACGAGAAGGGCCAAACCCGGAAATAGCTCCGGATATTCCTCCACAGTCGATTGAGCCCCTCGGGCTCGACGATCAAAAAGAAGATAATGAGCCCGCCGAACACACCCAGCCTCAGACCTGAGATGACGTTCGCCATCTCGGCCGTGGTGAAGAACAGCGATCCCACGTTCTCCATGAAGATACGGATCACAATGGGCAGCAATGTGACGAAAATCGCCCCAAAGATCGTTCCCAGCACCGAGCCTAGCCCGCCGATGATGATCATGGCGAGGTAGTCGATCGAGACGATGAGCTGGAACTGCTCGTAGTTGGCGATGCCGAAATAATAGGTGTAGAGCACGCCGCAGACACCCGCATAGAAGGACGAGATGGCGAAGGCCAGAAGCTTGTAGCGGTAGATGTTGATGCCGATGATCTCGGCCGCGATATCCTGGTCGCGGACCGCCACGAAGGCGCGGCCGATGCGGCTACGCACCAGGTTCAGCGTCGCCACGATGGCGACGACTGCGAAGAACAGCAGGAAGAAATACAGGCGGCCCTGGGTGTTGAAGGTGAATCCGAACAGGTTCGGCCGGCCGACCTCGATGGAGGCCTGCGCGCCGCCCGAGATCGCCGGCACGTGATTTATGGTCCATTCGATAATGAGCTGTCCGGCCAGGGTGGCGATCGCGAGATAGAGGCCCTTGATGCGCAGGCTGGGCATGCCGACGATCACGCCTATCAGCGCTGCCATCAGCCCGCCGGCCGGCAGCGTCAGCCAAAATGGCAGGCCGAGCTTCACCGCGAGATTGGCCGCCGTGTAGGCGCCGACCGACATGAATGCGCCATGGCCGATCGAGATCTGGCCGGTGTAGCCCACCAGGATGTTGAGCCCGAGCGCGCCCACGATGGCGATGAAGATCAGGTTCAGGATCGACAGGTAATATTCGTGGACCGTGAGCGGTACGATCACCACGAAGATCAACGCCAGTATCACGACCGTCCATTTGGCGATGGGCAGCGGATAGAGCGCCATGTCGGCGCCGTAGCTCGTCTTGAAGACTCCGGACTCGCGGTGAAACATGGCTACACGCGCTCGATCTGGCGACGGCCAAAGATGCCGTAGGGCCTGACCATGAGGACCAGGATCATCAGCACGTAAGGCGCGAAGTCCTTGGTGCCGCCACCGACATAGGGATCGAGGTAGCCGGCCGCTAGGCTCTCGACGATGCCGATAATCAGCCCACCGACCAGCGCGCCGCCGATCGAATCTAGGCCGCCCAGGATCACCACCGGGAACACTTTCAGCCCGACCAAGGCAAGCTGCACGTCGACGCCCAGCATGCTGCCCCATACCACGCCGCCTAGCGCTGAGACGATGCCAGCCATCGCCCAGGCGAGCGCGAAGTAGCGCTCGACATTGATGCCCATGGCCTGCGCCACCTGCTGGTTGTCGGCGACGGCGCGCATGGCCACGCCCATGCGGCTCTTCTTGAAGAACCAGTTGAAGACGACGAAGAACAGGAGCGCCACCGCGGCACCCACGACCTGGATCGGCGGCAAGCTGGCGGGGCCGATCGCTATGGGCTCGTCGCCGATCGGCAATGGCAGGTTGCGCGTCTCGATGCCGAAGATCAGCGGCCCCCAGCCGCGCAGCACGGCGGCGACGCCGATGGTCGCCATGATGACGGCCACTACCGGCCGGCCGAGCAATGGCCGCAGCACGACCTTTTCCAGGCCGAAACTGAAGCCGATCATCGCCAGCACGACAACGACGACGGCAGCGATCAGAGGCGCCTCGAAGCCCAGCGCGGTCACCACGATCAGGCCTGCCAGCATGACGAACTCGCCCTGCGCGAAGTTGATGGCGTCGGTTGCCTTGTAGACTAGCACGAAGCCGAGCGCGATCAGCGAATACATCAACCCGATCGAGGCGCCGCTCAGGACCAGTGCGAAGGCGAATTCCAGGTCTTCGGACATTCCCGCTCCTCAGGCCGCGCGCCGGACAGGCTCGCCCGGTGTCATGTCGTGGATTGCGATGGTCGAGTTCAAGGTCGACTTGCGGCCGTCCTCGAAAGTGATCTCCATGGTGACGTCGACTTCGGATTTCCCGCTGTAGAACGCCTCTATGACATCAGCGTACTTTTCCGCGACGAAACGCCGGCGCACCTTGCGCGTCCGGGTCATC
The DNA here is from genome assembly GCA_030679805.1 of Reyranella sp. GTDB lineage: Bacteria > Pseudomonadota > Alphaproteobacteria > Reyranellales > Reyranellaceae > Reyranella. The sequence goes on from JAUXST010000498.1 coordinate 16,379, forward strand.
TCGGCGTCGTCGGCGTCGAGTTCCTTGTTCAGCAGCAGGTAGCGCTTGACCTGCTGGACGTCGGGCAGTGTGGCATTGGCCTTGGCGATCTCGGCACCGATCAGCGCCGCCACCTCAGGCTTGCGGCTGAGATCCATGAAGCTGGTGTAGGCGATGCCGCGCTTCTCGGCCCAGGTTCCCGCGGTCTGGATGTCGATGGCGATCATCGCCGCCACGAACGGTCGCTGGTCGCCGAAGGCCACGGCCTCGCGAATGAACGGGCTGAATTTCAATTTGTTCTCGATGAACTGCGGCGCGAAGGCCGAACCGTCGGCGAGCTTTCCGACATCCTTGGCCCGGTCGATGATGACAAGATGGCCCTGCTTGTCGAAGAACCCGGCATCCCCGGTCTTCAGCCAGCCGTCCGCCGTCATCGTTTCGCGCGTCGCCTCTTCCTGCTTGAAATAACCGACGAAGACATTCGGTCCCTTGAGCAGGACCTCGCCCCGGTCGTCGATCTTGATGTCGATGGACGGGATCGGCCGGCCCACGGTATTTGGGTTGGCCTCGGAATCGGGTTGGCAGGAGATCATCGCCGACGCTTCGGTGGCGCCATAGACCTGCTTCAGGTTGATGCCGAAGGAACGGAAGAAACGGTAGGTGTCGGGCCCAAGCGGCGCGCCGCCGGTGTAGCACCAGCGTGCGTTGCGCAGCCCGAGCTGGTCGCGCACCGGGCCGTAGACCAGAATTTCACCGAGCGCGAGGCCCAGCCGGTCGACCAACGACGTCGGCTTGCCATCGGACCGGTCGAGCTCGCAGCGTTCCGCCAGGCCGCGGAAGAAATCGAAGATGCGGCGCTTGAAGGGTGTGGCATCGTCGCCCTTGATCTGCATCTGGGTCAGCATGTTCTCCCAGATGCGAGGCGGTGCCAGCATGGCGTTGGGACCGAGTTCGCGCAGGTCGCGCTGCACGGTCTCGGGGTTTTCCGGGCAATTGGCCGTCAGCCGGGCGGCCAGCGCCATGCCCAACGTGAAGGCGGCGTCGCCCACCCAGGCCATCGGCAGGTAGGATAGCCAGTTGTCGCCTTGTTTGACTTCGTTCACTTCCATGAACGCCTGGGCCGCCGCCACCATGTTGCGATGACTGAGCATCGCGCCTTTCGGCGTGCCTGTGGTTCCCGAGGTGTAGGCGATCATCGCCGTGTCGTCGGGTTCGCCCTTGGCGAGTTCGGTATCATAGAAACCCGGGTTCGCCTTGCCGAAGACGCGCCCAGCCTCGATCACACTGGCAAAGGATTGCAGGATCGGATCATCGTAGGACCACAGGCCGCGCGGATCGTCGAACACGATCAATCGCAGGCGCGGAAGTTTGTCCTTGAGCGACAGCGCCTTGTCGACCTGTTCCTGGTCTTCGGCCACGATGACCGAGGTCTCGGCGTGGCTCAGTACATAGACCAGCTCCGAGGCGATCGAATCCTGATACACCGGCACCGATATTCCGCCCAGCACCTGCGACGAGAGCTGCGCGAAGTAGAGTTGCGGCCGGTTGTCGCCGATGACCGAAAGCTTGTCGCCGCGCTTGAAGCTGAGCGACGCCAGTCCGAGCGCGAAGTCCCGTACGTTATCGCGGTAGGCCGTCCAGCTGTAGGTCTGCCAGACGCCTCTGGTCTTTTCGCGGATGCCGGCGCCATCCGGATCGATCTCGGCATTGCGTTGCAGCAGTTTGGGCAATGTCGTCATGCCGAGCGAACTCTCCGCACTCATGCTCCGCCTCCGCCCTTGCTCTTGCCGAGATAGGCTTCGATGACCTGGGGATTGCGCTGCACTTCCTCGGGCGTGCCAACGGCGATGCGCCGGCCGCGATCGAGCACGACGACCTTGTCGGAGATGTCCATGACCACGCCCATGTCGTGCTCGATCAGGACGACGGTCACACCGCGCTCCTGATTGACGTCGAGAACGTAGCGAGCCATGTCCTCCTTCTCGTCCTGGTTCATGCCGCCCATCGGTTCGTCGAGCAGCAGCACTTTCGGCTCCGCCGCCAGCGCCCGCCCCAGCTCGACGCGCTTGCGCAGGCCATAGGCCAGCGCCGAGGTCGGCTGCTTGCGCAGATCCTGCAGCTTCAGAAACTCGATGATTTCCTCGACCGCCTCGCGGTGGGCGATGTCCTCCTTCTGCGCCATGCCCCAGTAGATGACGCTCGACAGCACGCCCGCCTTCATCCGCACGTGGCGACCGAGCATGAGGTTGTCGAGCACGGTAAGTCCGCTGAACAGGGCGATATTCTGGAAAGTGCGGGCGATGCCCAGGGCGGCAACGTCGCTCGGCTTCTTCTGGGTGATATCCTGGCCTTCGAGGACGACCCGGCCGGTGTCGGGTTTGTAGAAGCCCGAGATCATGTTGAGCAGCGATGTCTTGCCCGCACCGTTGGGGCCGATGATGGAAACGATGCCGCCGCGCGGAACTTCGAGGGAAACGTCCTGAACGGCGGTCACACCGCCGAACCGCTTGGACACCCCTTCGACCACGAGCTGATTGTCGCCCTCTCGCGCAACCGCGCGCTGGGCAGACGCGCCCACCATGAATCCTCCCTACATCGCACTCTTTGTCGTGCTTATATTTGGAGGGATCATGCAGGCTCCCGTGGGCGAAGGCAACAAATCTGCCTAAGCTCCGGGGCACCGCCCAGAGACATCGACGGGAGACCGCCATATGCCACGCCACATCGTTTGCCTGACTTTCGATCACGACCACCTGTCCGGCTTCATTGCACGCGGTATGACGTCGCCCACCGCGATCTCGCGCGGCGAGTACGACATGGTGGTCATTCCCCGCCTCATGACGCTATTCGCCCGCTACGGCGTAAAGGCGACCTTCTTCACCCCCGGCCATACGATCGACAGTACGCCGGAAGCGGTGATGCCCTACGTTGAGGCAGGGCACGAACTCGCCCATCACGGCTGGACCCACCGTCTGCCCGTCTCGCTTTCCCGCGAGGAGGAAGAAGAGGAGATCGTGCGCGGCAACGAGTCGATCAAGCGGATCAGCGGACAGCCCGCACGTGGCTACCGCTCACCCGCCTGGGATCTCTCCCCGCACTCGATCGAATTGCTCCTGAAGCACGGCATCCAGTACGACAGCTCGATGATGGGCCACGACTACGACTGCTACTATGCCCGCCAGGGCGACGTGGCCGAGCTGAAGAAGCCTTTCGTACGCGGCCGCGAGACCAAGCTGGTCGAGATGCCGATCAGCTGGTCGCTCGACGACTTCCCTCACTTCGAATACATGAGGCTTCCGAACGGCTCGGTCCAGCAGGGCCTGATGAATGCATCGGGTGTGCTCGAAAACTTCGTCGACGACTACACCTACATGACCCGAGTCTGCGACTTCGGCATCCTGACCTACACCTTCCATCCGCATGTGATCGGCCGCGGCCATCGCATGATGATGCTGGAGCGCCTGATCCAGCGCCTGATCGAGGGCGGCGCCATATTCTCGACCATGGAGGACGCCATGCAGGAGTGGCTGGCGAGCCAGGGTCGCGGACGCAAGGCCGCGGCAGACTGAGCTACAGGGCAGTGCCCCGGGCGACGCGGATCGCCCGGCAGATCGTCACCATCTTGCCGATGGCGTGATCGACGAAGGTTGTCACGCCTCCTTCGATCCTGTCTGCCGAGGTGGGCCGTTCCGCCGAGATGGCCCGTGCTAGGCCCCTTGCCGATTGATGCGCAGCCGTGCGATTGGCGGTGATCGCCCGGTCGAGCGAACCATTGGCCTGCGCCTCTTTCAGCACCGTCTCGACTTTGCTCAGGAAGGCCGGCGCATGGGCAAGGTGGCGATACATGCTGGCCAGGATGAATTGCCGCGGGTCGCCGAAGCGGTTGAGTCGCAGCACCAGCGCCCAGGTCTCCAGAGATACATCGGCCTCCGATGTCAGGGGCGGCAGCGTCATACCGGGGGCCGGTAGCCGCGGTCCACCGGCCGGAGCCGGCCCTTCGGTCGCCTCGCCGCGCAGCCAGGCCACCAGCGCACCCAAGGCGAACATATTGATGGTGTTGGAATGGTCGTAGCTTGCCAGCACCGCATCGACGCTCCCCGGCTGCTCGCCGGCAAGGCTGGCGAGCTTCGGGACGATCATGGTCTCGCGAAATAGCCGGGCTGCCTCGTCGGGAATTCCGGCCAGATACAGCGGCCTTACGGCGCTCCAGGCCCACGGCAAGGCACCCTCAAAGGTCGCGAGGTGACGCCACACCAGATTGACCACACGAACGCCCACGGTGGCGCGGATGTCAGCGAAAAGATCGGCAATCTCGCCAGTCGCCGATGCCTCGGCGACGGCTGGGAACGGATCGTTCACTCCGCCGCCTGTTTGGAATCCTGTCCGATCACGGTGAAGAACGAGGCCGTCTTGGGCTGCTTGGGCAATTCGATCAGCCCTTCCTTCAGCCGCGCGAATTTTGCTTCCGTGCCGCGCACGATGCGGCCCTCGTTGAGGCTCGGCATCGGATTGCGCGCGATCGGCACGGCGTCGGCGGCGGTATAGACGCAGATATAAAGGCCGCGCGACTTGTCCGACCCATTGGCGGCCGAACCATGCAGCAATCTCGTGTGCATGAGACAGACGCTGCCGGCCTTGCCGAAGCACGGCACGGATTGCGCCAGCGCCTTCTTCTCCTCGTCGGCCGCCACTGCGCCGGTGAAGCGGTCGCCATCGAACAGCGACAGTACCGGGCCCTTGTGCGAGCCCGGCATGACTGTGAGCGCGCCGTTGCTCTCATCGATGTCATCGAGGAACAGCAGGGCCGTCACGATGTCGTCGTTGGTGTGCGGCGTGTAGGAGAAGTCCTGGTGGTAGGACACCTCGGTCTTGGCCCCGGGCAGCTTCAGGTTGATCTTGCAGTGGTGGAACTTGAGGTTCGGACCGACCAACTCGGCCACCATGTCCACCATCCGCGCGTCGAGCATGACCTCGCGATAGGCTTCGGAAATGTCGGACGGATTATTGATCCGCCGCAGCGCCGGCTTTTCCGCAGTGTGCTCGACGCCCATGTCGTAACGCGGCCGGCCGTCGACCGTGGGCGGCCCGAACGGGGCCGAATGCGCCCTGCTCAACTCGACCCAGGAGGCGATCTCCGCCTTCAGGGCGGCAAGCTGGGCCGGCGTGACGGCCTCCTCGGCCACGAGGTAGCCATCACGCCAGAAGGCATCGCGCTGTTCCCGGGTCAGTACCGCCATGGCCGCCTCCTTTAGCGTCCGATCACCTAACGTCCCTTGAACACCGGCCGGCGCTTTTCCATGAACGCGGTGCGGCCTTCCTTGTAGTCCTCGGAGTCGAAGCACTCTTTTACCAACCCGCTGAGACGGGCGAAGTCGGGCTTGCCGTCGAGCCGGGTCAGCTCCTCGATGGTGCGCTTGGCGGCATGCATGGTGAGTGGAGCGTTTTCGCCGATCAGTTTGCAGTAGTTGTCGACATAGGAGTCGAGGTCGGCATCGGGCACGACGCGGGTCATCAGGCCCATGCCGAACGCCTCCTGAGCGGAGAAGTGCCGTGCCGTAAAGAAAATCTCCTTGGCATGCGATGGTCCGACCAGATCCGTCAGGATCTTCAGGCCGCTGGCGCGGTAGCCGAGGCCGAGACGCGCTGCCGGTACGCCGAACTTGCTGATGTCGGAGGCGATGCGGATGTCGCAGTTCAGCGACACCGCGAGCCCACCGCCGATGCAGTAGCCACGAATGCGGGCAATCGTCGGCTTGGAGCACTTGACGAGCCGGGCGTTCGCAACCTCCCCGATCTTGTCGTAGTAGGCGACCTGATCGGGCGTATTGCGCGCCTTCTCGAATTCCGAGATGTCGGCGCCCGAGACGAAGGCCTTGTCGCCGGCGCCGGTGACCACGACGACGCGGATCGCCGGATCCTTCTCGAAATCGTCGAGGATGACTGGGATCGCCTCCCACATGTCCGACGAGGTGGCGTTGTGCTTGGCGGGCTTGTTGAAGACGATCCGGCCAACGGAACCGTTCTTCTCCGCGATCATGTTGGGCGTCGGGCTGATCATCAGATGACACCACGCTTGCGGAAGTCGGCGACCGACGCGGCATCAAAGCCGAATTCCTTCAGTACCGCCTCGGTATGCTCGCCCTGCTCCGGCGTTGCCGACTTCATTTCGAACGGCGTGCGGCTCATGTTGATCGCCTGGCCGATCACCTCGATGTCGCCCAGCTTGGGTGAATGCACAGGATGGGCCATCTTGAGGTGCTTGACCTGCGGATCGGCGAACATCTCGTCCATCTTGTAGATCGGTCCGGCCGGCACGCCCGCCTTGTTCAGCTTCTCCACCAGTTCGGCGCTTGTGTAGGTGGTGAGCCGCTTGTCGATCTCGGCGTTCAGTACATCGCGGTTCTTGGCCCGCGCCTTGTCGGTGCTGAAG
>JAUXST010000500.1 GCA_030679805.1 Reyranella sp.
ACGTGCATGGATATCCGCGAGGTGCTGGCACACAACCTCAGGCGCTACAGGCGATCAAACGGCCTATCGCAGGAAGAGCTGGCCCATAGGGCTGATATAGATCGGACTTACATTAGCTCGCTTGAGCGGCGCGTCTATGCAGCGGGCATCGATGTCGTAGATCGCTTGGCAAAGGCCTTAGGGGTGGAGGCGGCCGACTTACTCAAGCGGCCCCCACGCATCGAGCGGCGGCGGTTGCCCTAGGCCCCAAGCGGGCCGCTAGACGCTTAGTCTGCAAGAGCTGGTCAGATATGGGTTAAGTGATGGGTTGGGATTGCTGGCCAGTCCCGAAATCCAAGCACTTCAACGCTGTAGCAGTGAGAAGTGGCGGACAGGGCGGGATTCGAACCCGCGGTGGCTGTTACACCACGCACGCTTTCCAAGCGTGTGCCTTAAACCGCTCGGCCACCTGTCCGGCGAGCGCGGTCGGCCGCCCTTATAGCGCGACCGCCGCCATGGGCAACGGCATCTTCCCCCGGCCGGTCACCTTGGTTAGGGTGCCGGCCGCCATTTGGGGGATCGATGGTGGTGTTTCGCGTATTGGGGTGGCTGCTGCTGGCAATGGCCGTTGCGGCGGTGGTGCATGACGGCCTTGCCTGGTGGGCGGAAGGGTCCTTCCACCTGCTGGGGCTGGGCGACCTGTGGTCGCACTTGGATGCCAGTTCGCTGGCCGACTTCCAGAGTGCCGTGCAGAGGCATCTCTCCCCGGTGCTGTGGAACTGGATCGTGCGGCCTGTCCTGATGGTGCCGGTCCTGCCGGCCTTCTTGGTCGTGGGCCTCGCCTGCCTGTGGTGGGGCGAGCGGAGCGGTTCTCGCCGCGAGCCCGGCTTCTTCATCGGCTCGCGCCCGCCTCGGCGCCGGCGCAGCCGCGGGCTCAGCTAGTCAGCGGCTGTCCATCTTCAGTGCGGCGATGAAGGCCGACTGCGGGATCTCCACGTCGCCGACCTGGCGCATGCGCTTCTTGCCCTTCTTCTGCTTTTCCAGAAGCTTCTTCTTGCGGCTGATGTCGCCGCCGTAGCACTTGGCCAGCACGTCCTTGCGCATCGCGCTGATGGTCTCTCGGGCGATCACGCGACCGCCGATCGCGGCCTGGATGGCGATCTTGAAGAGCTGTCGCGGAATCAGGTCTTTTAGCCGCTCGCAAAGGGCCCGGCCCCTGTGCTCGGCCTGGTTCTTGTGGACGATGATGGAGAGTGCATCGACCGGCTCGGCGTTCACCAGGATGGTGAGCTTCACCAGCTCGCCTTCCTCGTAGCCATCGATCTCGTAGTCGAAGCTGGCATAGCCGCGGGTCACCGATTTCAGTCGGTCGTAGAAGTCGAACACCACCTCGTTCAACGGCAGGCGGTAGACCGCCATGGCGCGCGTGCCGGCGTAGGTGAGCTCGATCTGCTGGCCGCGCCGCTCCTGGCAGAGTGTCAGCACCGAGCCCAGATGCTCGTCCGGCGTGATGATCGTGGCCTTGATCCACGGCTCCTGCATGCTCTCGATATGCACCGGGTCGGGATAGTCGGCCGGATTGTGCAGCTCGCGCTCGGTGCCGTCGGTCATCCTGAGCTTGTAGACGACGCTGGGCGCCGTCGTGACGAGGTCGAGGTTGAACTCGCGCTCCAGCCGCTCCTGCACGATTTCCAGATGCAGGAGGCCCAGGAACCCGCAGCGGAAGCCGAAGCCGAGCGCTGCGCTCGACTCGGGCTCGAAATGAAACGACGAGTCGTTCAGCCTGAGCTTGGAGAGCGACTCGCGCAACGTCTCGAACTCGGCGGCATCGGCCGGGAACAGGCCGCAGAACACCACCGGGACCGAGGGCTTGAAACCCGCCAGCATCTCAGTTGCGGGTTTACGGTCGTCGGTGATGGTGTCGCCCACCTTGCAGTCGGCGATGGTCTTGATGCCGGCGATGATGAAGCCGATCTCGCCCGGACCCAGCTCGGCCGCATCCGTGGCCTTGGGCGCGAAGATGCCAACCTTGTCGAGATCGTAGGAGGCCGCTGCCGCCATCATGCGGATACGCATGCCCTTCTTCAGCACGCCGTCCTTGACGCGCACCAGGGTGACGACGCCGAGGTACGGGTCGTACCAGCTGTCGACCAGCAGCGCCTTCAGGGGTGCGTTGCGCTCGCCGGTCGGTGCAGGCAGGCGCCTCACCATCAGTTCCAGGAGATCGTCGATGCCGAGGCCGGTTTTGGCCGACACGTGCGCGGCCTCGGACGTGTCGATGCCGATCACGTCCTCGATTTCCCTGCACACCCGCTCGGGATCGGCCGACGGCAGGTCGACCTTATTCAGGACCGGGATGATCTCGTGGTTGGCGTCGATGGCGTGATAGGCGTTGGCGAGCGTCTGCGCCTCGACGCCCTGGCTGGCGTCGACCACCAGCAGCGAGCCCTCGCAGGCCGCCAGCGAGCGGCTCACTTCATAGGCGAAGTCGACGTGGCCCGGCGTGTCCATGAGATTGAGCACGTAGGTCTTGCCGTCCTTGGCCGGGTAGTTGAGCCGTACCGTCTGCGCCTTGATGGTGATGCCGCGCTCGCGCTCGATGTCCATGGAATCGAGCATCTGGTCGTGGAACTCGCGCTCGGTCACAGCGCCACAGCGCATCAGCAGCCGGTCGGCCAGCGTGCTCTTGCCGTGGTCGATATGGGCGATGATCGAGAAATTGCGGATCAACGACAGGTCGGTCATTTCAGCCTGAACCTAACTCAACTTTTTGTCCTGTCATCCTGAGCGCAGCGAAGGATCTAGCGCTTGCCCCGAGACCGGCTGCGGAGCCGGCGTGAGGTCCTTCGCTGCGCTCAGGACGACAAGAGTTCTAACCACGCAACCTAACTACGCAATTGGGCACCGGTCGCCTTGGCGACCTGGGCCACGATCTTGGCCGACACCGCCTCGATCTCCGCGTCGGTCAGCGTGCGCTCGACCGGCTGCAGGGTGACGGCGATGGCGATGGATTTCTTGCCCTCGGGGACGCCCTTGCCGGCGTAGAGGTCGAATGCCCGCGCGCCCGCGATCAGCACCTTGTCGGCATTGCGCGCGGCGCGGACGATCTTCTCCGCCTCGACGCCGGTGTCGACCAGGAAGGCGAAGTCGCGCTCGACCGGCTGGAAGGCCGACAGCACGAGCTTGGACCGCGCCTTGGTCGCCTTGGCCTTGGGCGGCGGCGGCGCGTCGAGGAACACCTCGAAGGCGGCGACCGGACCTTTCAGGTCGGCGGCGGCGGTGATCTCGGGGTGCAACTCGCCGAAATGCGCCATCACGCGGTCGCCGAGCTTGATCGCCCCGGAACGGCCAGGGTGATACCAGTCCGGCGCGCCGGGTTGGGTGGACATGTTGTCGACCGGCGCACCGATGCCGGCCAGCACGGCCAGCGCGTCGGCCTTGGCGTCGAAGGCGTCGACCGTGCGGGCGGGTCCCGCCCAGTTGCGCGGCACGGCCATGTTGTGGCGCAGCCCCGCTGCCACGGTGCGCTGGCCCGTGGGCGTCGCATCCTTGTACTGCGGGCCGACCTCGAACAGCGCCGGATCGGAAAGGCCGCGCGCCTCGTTGCGCGTGGCCGCCTCGATCAGGTTAGGCAGGATCGAGGGCCGCATGGTGTCGAGTTCGGAGGCGATCGAGTTCAGCAGGCGCAGGTCGGCGCCGCCGCCGCCGAAACGCTCGGCCTGCTTCAGCGGCAGGAACGACCAGGTGACGGCCTCGTTCATGCCGCGCGCGCCCAGCGCCCGCCGCGCCTGCGGCACGCGGCGCTGCAGCCAGTCGCGCACCGGCTTGGAGGTCGGCGAAAGCTGCGGCAACGATGTGGTCGGGATCTTGTCGAAGCCGAACACCCGGGTCACTTCCTCCACGAGATCGGCCTCGCCCACGATGTCGGGACGCCAGGATGGCACGGCGGCCGTCCACGGCCCGCTGCCGGTGACCGCGAAGCCCAGCTTGCCGAGAATCGCGGCGGTTTCCGCGGCCGGCACGTCGATGCCGGTCAGCGTCTTCACGCGATCGGCGCGCAGGTCGAAGCTGCGCTGCCAGGCCGGCATGACGCCGCTCGACACGATCTCGCTCGCCTCGCCGCCGCAAAGCTCGAGGATCAGCCGCGTCGCCACTTCGGCGCCCCATTGGCAGGATTCGGGATCGATGCCGCGCTCATTGCGATAGCGCGCGTCGGACAGGATGCCGAGCTTGCGCCCCGAGGCTGCGATGCCGATGGGTTGGAAGTAGGCGGCTTCGAGGAACACCTCGGTGGTGTCGTCGCGCACGCCGGTATCCTCGCCGCCCATGATGCCGCCGATGCCGTGCACGCCCTTCGAGTCGGCGATCACCGAGATCGAGGGATCGAGCGTATAAGTCTTGCCGTCGAGTGCCAGGATCTGCTCGCCCTCGCGCGCCTGGCGCATGACGAGATCGCCCACGAGCTTGCTGGCGTCGAACACATGCAGCGGCCGGTTGAGATCGAAGGTCACCAGGTTGGTGATGTCGACCAGGGCCGAGATTGGTCGCAGACCGATCGCCTTCAGGCGGCGCTGCAGCCAGTCGGGCGAGGGGCCGTTCTTGATGCCGCGGAAATACCGGCCGACCACGATCGGGCAGGGGCTGTCGGGCGTGGCCTCGTAGCCGTGCGTCCACTTGATCGGGCTCGCGTAGCCGCCCCTGATCCTGTCGGTCTTCGGCGGCTTCAGCGTGCCGAGGCCCGATGCCGCAAGGTCGCGCGCGATGCCGTGCACGCCCAGACAATCGCCGCGGTTGGGCGTCACCTTGATCTCGATCACCGCGTCGTCGAGGCCGAGCGCTTCGGCCGCCGGTGCGCCGGTCGTGGCGCTTTCCGGCAGATCGATGATGCCGCTGTGATCGTCGCCGAGCTGCAGCTCGCGCGACGAGCAGAGCATGCCGTTCGACTCCTCGCCGCGGATCTTGCTGGCCTTCAGCGTGATGCCGGTGCCGGGAATGTAGCTGCCGCTCGGCGCGAAGATCCCCTTCATGCCGGTGCGTGCGTTGGGCGCGCCGCACACGACCTGGATCGTGCCCGTGCCGGTGTCGACCTTGCAGACGCGCAGCCGGTCGGCGTTGGGATGCTGGATCGCCTCGACGACGTAGCCGACCACGAAGCCTCTTAGCTGCTCCGCTGGATTGGTGATGCCCTCGACCTCGAGGCCGAGCATGGTCAGCGCATCGCGGACCTCGGCAAGAGAAGCCGCGGTGTCGAGATGCTCTTTCAGCCAGTTGAGCGTGAACTTCATCGCCCGAGCCCTCCGGTGAGGGACGGCCATTCCAGCGCCGAGAAGCCGTAGTGGCGCAGCCAGCGCAGATCGGAGTCGAAGAAGCTGCGCAGGTCAGGAATGCCGTATTTCAGCATGGCGATGCGGTCGATGCCCATACCGAAGGCGAAGCCCTGGTAGATCGCGGGGTCGAGCCCGCAGTTCCGGATCACGTTGGGATGCACCATGCCGGAGCCCAGGATTTCGAGCCACGAATCGCCCGCGCCGATCCTGAGCTCGCCGTCCTTCCACGAACAGCCGATGTCGACCTCGGCCGACGGCTCGGTGAAGGGGAAGTAGGAGGGGCGGAAGCGCAGCGGCAGGTCGTCGACCTCGAAGAAGGCGCGGCAGAAATCGACCAGGCAGCCCTTCAGGTGGCCCATGTGCGTGGCGCGGTCGATCACCAAACCTTCGACCTGATGGAACATCGGCGTGTGGGTGGCGTCACTGTCGATGCGGTAGGTGCGGCCGGGTACGATGATGCGCAGCGACCCGCCGTCGGCCAGTCGCTTCTGCACGTTCTTGTTCAGCATGGTGCGCGCCTGCACCGGCGAAGTGTGCGTGCGCAGCACGACGGGCGTGCCGTCGGCGCGCGACGGCAGGTAGAAGGTGTCCTGCATCTGCCGCGCCGGATGATCGGGCGGAATGTTGAGCGCGGTGAAATTGTGCCAGTCGTCCTCGATGTCGGGACCGTCGGCCCAGGTGAAGCCCATCTCGCCGAAGATCGCCGCGACCTCGTCCATCACCTGGCCGATCGGGTGCAACGAACCCTGACCCTCGGGGCGCGTCGGCAGGCTGACATCGACCTTCTCGGAGACAAGCTTCGCCGCCAGCGCTGACGAGGAGAGCGTGCCCTTGCGGACTTCGAGTGCCGCTTCGACCTCGCTCTTCAACTCGTTGACCTTCGCGCCGAATTCGCGGCGCTGCTCGGGCGCCATCGCGCCCAGGGTCTTCGTCAGGCCGGTAACGCTGCCCTTCTTGCCGAGCACGGCCACGCGCGCAGCGTCGAGCGCCGCCAGATCGGCGGCGGCCGACACGGCGCCCAGCGCCTCGCTGCGTATGGTCGAAAGATCACTCATCCGTCGCTCCAAAACAAAAGAAGGGAGCCTGCACAATCAGGCTCCCCCTTTTGGATCTCTTGGCCGTGCCGCGCGGCGGCAAGACAAGTTTTACTTGAGGGCGGGCCCTACTTCAGAGCCGCTTGTGCCTGGTCGACCAGGGCCTTAAATGCCGCCGGCTCCCGCACGGCGAGATCGGCCATGACCTTGCGGTCAACCTCGATCCCGGCCTTGAGGATGCCGTTCATGAATTGCGAGTAGGTGAGGCCATGCTCGCGGGTCGCGGCGTTGATGCGCTGGATCCACAAACCGCGGAACGCGCGCTTCTTGTTGCGGCGATCGCGATAGGCGTACTGCAGGCCCTTCTCGACCTTCTCGATGGCGACGCGGAACGCCGCATTGGAGCGGCCGCGATAGCCCTTGGCGAGCTTAAGGACCTTCTTGTGACGAGCGTGTGCAGGCACGCCCCGCTTAACGCGTGACATGGTCTACCTCTCGTACGGAAAGAAGTTGCGCTTGATGATCCGCGTGTCCGGCTCGGACACGATGGCCATCCCGGTCGCCTGGCGCAGGAAGCGGTTGCCACGCTTGCTCATGCCGTGCCGCTTGCCGACGACGCCATGCTTCACTTTGCCGGTGGCCGTGAAGCGAAAACGCTTCTTGGCCCCGCTCTTGGTCTTCATCTTGGGCATTTTTGTTCCTTTTCAAAGGGTTAGCGCCGGAGCGCAGGTCCCGGCCCGAAAGCCGAAAAGTCCTTACAAAGCAGCCGAGGCAATGCCCTTATTGGCCAGGCCACCCGAAGGAAGGGGGCTTATAGCGATGCGGCCCAGTCCGTGCAAGCGTGGCAGGACCGGCCAAAACGGCGCCGGACGGGGATTTTCGCATGAAACTGGCCGGCAAAGTGGCGTTGGTGACGGGCGCGCAGCAAGGCATCGGAGCGGCCATCGCCGTGGCCTTGGCCGGGGAGGGCGCCGATGTGGTGCTCACCTGGCTCGACGACCGGCCTGCCGCCGAGGCCGTGGCCGCCAGGATCCGGGAGGCCGGCCGCCGTGCCCACCTTTTCAAGGCCGACGTCGCCCGGCTTTCCGAGGTCGAGGCGATGGTGGCCGAGACCGTCCGCGCGCTCGGCGCCCCCGACATCCTGGTGAACAACGCCGGCATCTATCCCCGCGTGCCGCTGCTCGAGATGCGCGAGAGTGATTGGGATCATGTGCTCGACATCAATCTGAAGGCCGGCTGCTTTGCCACCATCGCCATGGCCAAGGCACTGATTGCGGCGGGCCGGTCGGGCGGTTCGGTGATCAACCTTTCCTCGTCGGCGATCCGCGGCGCGGTGCGCGGTGTGCACTACAGCGCCAGCAAGGGCGGCGTGGTGTCGATGACGCGGGCGCTGGCGCTCGAACTCGCGCCTTACAACATCCGGGTCAACGCCATCGCACCCGGCCTCACCGACACCGCCCAGCCGCGCTATGGCAACAGCGACGATGAGCTGGTGGAGATGGCGCGGGCCACCATCCCGCTCGGCGGCCGGCTGCTGACGCCCGAGCAGATCGCCCGCACTGCGGTGTTCCTGGCATCCGACGACTCGAACGCCACGACCGGTCAGGTTCTGCACGTCAACGGCGGCTCCTACATGCCTTGAGGCCGAGCCGCGATGGCAACCATCATGGTCGTCGTGCGTTATTCGGCGCGGGAAGGACACCACTCATGACGAAAATCGCAACCTTTGCCGTTCTCGCGCTCCTTGCGGCGGCGACCTGCCACGCGCAAACGGCCACGCCGGTTGCATCAGAGCCTGTCGTTGCCCAGTCCAGTTCCGAGCGCGTGCGCGACAACCCGGCCCTCCAGTACGTTCTGATCAAGTCCGTGGCCGCCCAGGTGATCGGCATCGTCGATGCGCGGGCGCTGCCGGTCGACCCCGAGGGCTACAACCTGCTGAAGTACTGCTGGACGTCCGCCAACGTCCTCGGCGACTGGTCGGAGCACGCGGGTCTTACGGGCGAAATGGTGACAAGGGCCCTGGAAACCTATTCCTGGGCGCGCGACCTCAGCCGTGCAGGTTATCCGGTGGCGGCGGTCGCTGAGGCGATCGGCCGGTACGAGGCGATCCTTGTCGCCGCTGGCTTCACCGAGCCGGCCCGCGACTATGCGCTCGATGCGCTGGTCGGTACGCTGGAGGAAATTCGTCGTGGCGCGCCGGGGGCGGCCAAGATCTTCAAGGTCAACCGTTGTGGCCGGGAAATCCGCTCGCTGGCGCTCAACCACAAGACGGCCCCCGAAGGCGGTCGCGCGCGGTTCATTCCCTACGTGCTGCATCGGGTCTGCAGCGCCCAGCAGCTCGATCCCGACGATCTGGTGCGCTGCGACTACTGGATAAATGCCAAGGCGGAAGGCCCGATGTCGTTCGCGGGTCCGATGGCCTATAGCGTGCGCTGGCCGGATGGCACGGTGGGAACCGGCCATTTCGACCCCGACTCCTCGCGCGACGTCGGAATCGTGACGTTGCGCGAGCGGCTACTGAAGAAATAGAAGGCAAGAAATAGAAGGCTGGCCTGGCGCCTACTTCGGCGCCAGCACCATGATCATCTGCCGGCCTTCCATGCGCGGCATCGATTCGATCTTGGTCAGCGGGTCCATCTCGCCACGTACGCGGTTGAGGACCTGGAGTCCGAGTTCGGAGTGAACCATCTCGCGACCGCGGAAACGCAGGGTGACCTTCACCTTGTCGCCT
>JAUXST010000502.1 GCA_030679805.1 Reyranella sp.
TTCCAGCCAGCGCCTGAGCGAGGTTTTTGCGACCTCCCGCGACATGGCTCGGACCATGGATGGACTTGGTTACCACGCGCTGTGGATGGCGGAGCACCACTTTCAGCGTGAGGGCTACGAATGCCTGCCCAACCTGGTACAGCTCGGCCTGTGGCTCGCCACGCAGACCAAGCGTCTGAAGTTCGGGTGCGCCTTCAATGTTCTGCCGATGTGGCATCCTATTCGGTTGGCTGAAGACTATGCCATGGCCGACATCGTGACCGACGGTCGCGTGATCATGGGCGTCGGCCGTGGCTACCACAGTCGCGAGGTGGAAACCTTCGGTGCGCCGCTGCTCGATGCCGATGCCAACCGTGAATACTTTGAGGAGCAGCTTCAGCTCCTGCTGAAGTGCTTCAACGAAGAGGCCTTCCACTTCAAAGGAAAGTACTTCGAGTGTCCGCCGCCCGTCAATTACAGAGGCTATCGACTGAAGGAAATCACGGTGGTGCCACGGCCCAAGCACTTGCCGGTCGATATCTGGATGCCGATCGCCAGCGGCAGGACCATCGACATGATGGCCCGCTATGGCCTCAAGGCCATGGTGGACCTGAACGGCGAGAAGATACTCGACGACTCAGTGCGCGAGTATCAGGCTGCCTGTGCCCGCCACGGCCGGACCAAGCAGCTCGGCGAGGACATGATCTGGGGCGCCGGCCTCTATCTCGCCAGCAGCCAGGAAGAGGCGATCCAGCGTGTCGAGCCGGCACATGACGAACGTTACAAGTGGTTCGCGCCGTTCGGCTTCGTGCGCTATGCCGACGATCAGGGCCGCACCTGGGGCACGCCGGGTGCGCCGGCGACGATCCCCTCGATCCGCGACGGCGTGAAGCAAAAGGCTTGGTTCTGTGGCCCGCCGGCCGAGGTCATCGATGGAATCAGATCGATCGAAGCCAAGTACCCTGGGCTGGAGGACTTTATGATCCACTGGGCTGAAGGATTGTCCCCTGCGGAATTCAAGGACCAGCTACGTTGGTTCGCGCGCGACGTCATGCCGGCCTTCAAGGGAGCGAGGATGGCCGCCGAGTAGCGTAGAGTAGGGGGCACTACAACACCGCGCGCCGTCCCTTACGTCTCTCGACGGTGATTTGTTTCGATTACGCGCGACGAGCGTGTAGTCATCGCGAACGTCCGGTAGCATGAGTAGGCCTCCATCGCTGAGCGCTTTGCGGTGCCGCGAGCATCGAGATCATGCCGACGGACACGTGCCGTTATTTCTACGAGTGCACTGGCTGCAAGACACCGCTCAAGCAGAAGCAAGGAGATTATTGCGTGTTTTGTTCTTACGGGTCGACGCCCCGCCCGCCAATTCAAGAAGGCGAGAACGGCGATTGCTGTCGCGTCTAGCAGCGAAGCCCTTGGACACCGCTTTTTGTACATTCACGGTTGAACATGATCCGACCTTCCGATTGAGGAAGCGCTCTAGATCGTGATCTTGGTAATTGCCGTTAGAAATGGATAACGGCATGGGCATTCGCCGGCCCTTTCCCTTGCGGTCTAATTCCTGTTCGACGGTGTGGTCTGGCTGTGGCGGCGCATCCGGAGGCCCGCCGCCACAGGCTGAAGCAAGGCCGCGCTACTTGCGGTCCTTGTACGGCGGCACCGGATAGATCGCTTTCGCGGTGGCGACTTCGGGCGGATAGACTACCTCCGGCCCGTTCGGCATGTTCTGCATCACGGCGAACTCGTTCTTGAACTGCTTACCGGTGGCGTCGATCTGATACGGACCGGTGACCGTGACGATCTTGTCGCTGAGCTTGAGCGCCGCTTCCTTGAGCTTGGCGGCATCGAGCGACTGGGCCTGGGTGATGATCTGTTCCACCACCGCGCCCGCGCCGTAGGCCAGCGCGGTCTGGAAGTCGGCGGCATACTGGGCTTTGGGGAAGAGCTTGGCGTAACGCTCCACCATCTGCGCCCGGTTGAGGCCGCTGGTGACCTTCCAGTTGATCTTGTCGTTCAGCAACGTCTGGCTGAAGTGGTACTGCGCGTCCTTTCCGATGGCGAGGAACTGCGGCTGCGAGGCGTAGACGAAGTACACGCCCTTGAAGTCGGCGTTGGTCTCGCGCAATTGGCGCGCGATGGTCATCTGGTCGCCTTCGTAGGCGGTTGGCATGAAGACGTCGGCGCCGCTCGCCTTGGCTTTCTGGATCAGGATGTTGAAGTCCTTTGTTCCCTTGGCAAATTTCTCGTTCATGGTGACTTCCATGCCGAGGCTCTTCGCCTCCTCGATCGC
>JAUXST010000512.1 GCA_030679805.1 Reyranella sp.
GCCCAGCCCCGCCAGCAGCGCGAACACCAGGGCCATTCCCGCAATCACCGCTACTTCCATCCACTCGATGTGCGAGGGCATTTCGGCAAGCAGATAAAGTGTCTCATCGAACAGGACGAGGCCAAAAGTGTGCTGCAGCCATTGGCGGATTGCTTCGATATTGCGCGCGAAGGCGAGCCCCAGGACGACGCCGATGATCGTTCCCGCTCCGCCGATCACCAGGCCATCGATCAGAAACACGCGCAGGATGGCACCGCGGCTCGCCCCCATCGTGCGCAGGATGGCGATATCCGCGGTCTTCGTGCGCACGAGCATGACGAGACTGGACACGATGTTGAATGCGGCCACCAGCACGATCAACGTCAGCACCAGGAACATCACGTTGGTTTGCGCCTGAACCGCCGAGAAGAAACTGACATTGGCCTGGAACCAGTCGAACACCCAGCCCTGAAGGCCGACGGCCTGGGACACCAGACGGCGGCTCTCCGAGAGCGAGGCGTCGTCGCCCACGAACACCTCAATACCCGTCACCTTGCCGCCGAGGCCGAGAAGGCGCTGGACGTCGGCGAGCGGGGCGTAGACGAAGTTGGCGTCGTAATCGTACATGCCGGCGCAGAAAATCGCCGATACTCGGGCCGACACCGACCGTGGCATGACGCCGAGCGGAGTCGCCACCGAGATCGGCGACACGAGTTGGACGCGGTCGCCTACCCTGAGTCCCAGCAGATCAGCCAGCCGCCGACCGATCGCCACCGAGAAATCGTTGCCAAAGCCCTTCAGCGTGCCCCAGTCGATAGGCTTGTCGTCGTCGCTGCGGCACAGGCCTCGATAGCGTTCGCGGAGCCCGGGCGGACCGTCAATCGCAGCCGCCAATGGCAGGCGGGCTTGGAAATCGTCAGGTCGCATGCCACGCAGGATCACGCCTCGAACGCGATCGCCGACGACCGCCATGACCTGGCCTTCGGCAGATTGCGTCGCGCTGATGACACCAGGCACCGCCCTGATGCGGGCCAGGAGATCCGGCGTGACATCCAGCCCGTCGCGACTGCCCTGGACGCCGAGCTGGCCGCTGATGCCCGACATCTGCTTCAGCATCTCGACTCGGAAGCCGTTCATTACGGCCATGACCACGATCAAGGTGCCGACGCCCAGCATGATGCCGACCAGCGAGAAGCCGGCGATCACCGAGATGAACCCCTCTTCACGGCGCGCCCGCAGATACCGGAAGGCAATCAGGCGTTCGACGGCGGCGAAGGCCATGACGGGCAGCGTCCTCGGCTTCAGCCGAACCGTTGGGCGAGCTGATCGATCGGCAATTCCTCACGCGCGCCGGTCTTGCGGTTCTTGAGTTCGACCTTGCCGGCCGCCAGCCCCTTGGGTCCGACGATGATCTGCCAAGGTATGCCGATCAGGTCCATGTCGGCGAACTTGGCGCCCGGGCGCAGGTCTCGATCGTCGTGCAGCACGGCCACGCCCTTCGCCTGCAGGGCGTCGTAGAGCTTCACACAAGCGCCCATGACGGCACCGTCGTCGGGCTTCAGGTTCACGATGGCGACTCTGAAGGGCGCCACGGACTCCGGCCAGACGATGCCAGCCGCGTCATGGCTTGCCTCGATGATGCCACCCACGAGACGCGACACGCCGATGCCGTAAGAGCCCATCTCGACCGTGATCTGCTCGCCGCCGGGGCCCGCCACCACGGCGTTCATGGGCTTGGAATACCTGGTTCCGAAGTTGAAGATATGGCCGACTTCGATTCCTCGCGCAGCAAGGCGTTCGCCTTCAGGGATCTTCTCGAAGGCTTCCTTGTCGTGCATCTCGTCGGTTGCCGCATAGAGCGACGTCCATTCGTTCACGATCGGCTGCATGTCGCCCGCGTAGTCTATCGTGCGACCCAGGATGTCCTTGTCGACCAGGCCCTTGTGGCAGAACACGGCGCTTTCGCCGGTGTCCGCCAGGATGATGAACTCATGGCTGAGGTCGCCGCCAATCGGGCCGGTGTCGGCACGCATCGGGATCGCCTTCAGGCCCATTCGGGCAAAGGTGCGCAGGTAGGCCACGAACATGTTGTTGTAGGAGCGGATGGCGCCCGCCCTGTCGATGTCGAACGAATAATTGTCCTTCATCAGGAATTCACGGCCGCGCATGACGCCGAAGCGAGGCCGCACCTCGTCCCTGAATTTCCACTGGATGTGATAGAGGTTCTTCGGCAGGTCGCGATAGCTCTTTACGCCATCCCGGAAGAGGACCGTGATCATCTCCTCGTTGGTCGGTCCGAACAGCATTTCGCGGTCGTGGCGATCCTTGATGCGCAGCATCTCCGGCCCATAGGCGTCATAGCGCCCGCTCTCGCGCCACAGGTCGGCCGACTGGATGGTGGGCATCAGGACTTCCTGCGCACCCGCCGCGTCCTGCTCTTCGCGCACGATCCGCTCGATGTTCTTGAGGACGCGGAAGCCGAGCGGCAGCCAGGCATAGATGCCGGCACTGGTCTGGCGAACGAGGCCGGCGCGCAGCATCAGTCGGTGCGACACGATCTGCGCCTCAGCTGGATTCTCCTTCAAGGTCGGCAGGAAATACTGGCTCATCCGCATGCTGAATCGGTCCTCGTTCGGGGGCTTCCGGGCTGGCGGCGGACTGTAGGGAACAGGTCTTGCAAAGGCAAACTTGGCCGCTGCCGGCTGGTTTTGCACAGGGCAATGCCCGCACACTCAGCGCGACAACCGGGGGAGACAAGAATGCTCGAGCAGATTTTCAAGCTGAGCGAGAACCGGACCAACGTCCGGACCGAGGTCGTGGCCGGCATCACGACCTTCCTGACGATGGCCTACATCATCTTCGTGAATCCAGCGATCCTGGCGGCTGCCAAGATGCCCTTCGGCGCGGTGTTCACCGCCACCTGTGTGGCCGCCGCCATCGGCTGCATGCTGATGGCTTTCGTCGCCAACTATCCGATCGCCCTCGCCCCGGGCATGGGCCTGAACGCCTACTTCGCATTCGGCGTCGTCGGCGGCATGGGGTACACTTGGCAGGTAGCATTGGGCTGCGTGTTCTTTTCGGGCATCATCTTCTTCATCATCAGCGTGCTGCCGATCCGCGAATGGATCGTCAATGCCATCCCCAAATCGCTCAAGATGGCGATCGCCGCCGGCATTGGCCTGTTCCTTGCCCTGATCGCCCTCAAGAACGCCGGCATCGTCGTCGCCAATTCGGAAACCCTCGTGATGCACGGCAAACTGACCAGCTGGCCCGTCCTCATGGCCGCGCTGGGATTTGCCCTGATCGTGGCGCTCGAATATCGCCGCGTCATGGGCGGTGTCATCATCGGGATCCTGGTCGTGACGGTGATCTCGATTCTGGCCGGGCAGCAGAAATTCGAAGGAATCTTCGCTCTGCCGCCCTCGATTGCTCCCGTGTTTCTCCAGATGGATCTCGCCGGCGCCCTCAAGGTGGGGCTGGTGACCGTGGTGTTCGCCTTCCTGTTCGTAGACCTGTTCGACAACACCGGAACGTTGATCGCGCTGGCCCATCGAGGCGGTTTCATGCGTCCAGACGGTACCGTTCCGCGGCTCAGGGGTGCGCTGATCTCGGACAGTGCCGCGGCCATGATCGGTGCCGCCGTCGGCACGTCTACGACGACGAGCTACATCGAAAGTGCGTCGGGCATCAACGCAGGCGGCCGTACTGGCCTTACGGCGGCGACGGTCGGCATCCTCTTCCTGCTGGCATTGTTCGTCGCCCCGCTGGCCGGCTCCATCCCTGCGTATGCGACGGCACCCGCTCTGCTCTACGTCGCCTGCCTGATGGCGCGGGGCCTTACCGAAGTGGAGTGGAACGACATCACCGAAGCGGCGCCAGCAGTCATCACCGCGCTCGCGATGCCGTTCACCTTCTCGATTGCCGACGGTATCGCTTTCGGATTCATTTCGTACGCCGGTATCAAGGTCGCGGCAGGTCGCTATGCCGACATCCATCCCGCAGTGGCCATCCTCGCTGTCCTGTTTGTGATCAAGTACGTGGTCATCGGATGATCAAGAACACAGTAGGGAAATTTGTTTGTCGTCGAACGACCTGTCATCCTAACAATTGTTCGGGGCGGGCCTGACGATCGAAAGAAAAGGTCTTGGCAAGGCTCCGGAGCCACGCTAAAGAGCTTTTCTCTTGGGCGCTGCCCGAGTTTAGGGAGGAGAGCGGCTTAAAAGCCGCCGAACGACGAGTTTCGGGGTAGAAGAGCGGCGGGCCAAAAGCCCGCCGTTTCCTTTTCATGTCAATAACTTACGGTAATATCCTAAGAAGTCGGCTTAACCTCCGTCGACCAGCCTGCGGAAGCTGAAGACATCGGCCCGATGCAGGGCATAAAAGGCCAGCCAGAGTAGGGCCGCGACGGCCGACGTGATGATCGCCTTGCGGACCAATTCGGGCCGCTCCGGAGCCCCGTGCTCCTCACCCCTGCCAGGCTTTTCCACTCGACGGACGCCCAGGGGCAGGACGGCAAACAGCACCGTCCACCAGATGACGATGTAGACCATGACGCCGGTGGCCCAGCTCATGGTGCGCCTCTCTTCATACCTGCTCGAGTTCGATCAGCGTCCCGGTGAAGTCCTTGGGGTGAAGGAACAGGACGGGCTTGTCATGAGCACCGATCTTGGGTTCGCCATCGCCCAGCACCCGAGCGCCCTGGGATTTAAGCTTATCGCGGGCGGCGTAGATGTCCTCGACCTCGTAACAAACATGATGGATTCCGCCATCGGCGTTGCGGGCGAGGAAATTCGCGATGGGAGACTTCTCACCCAGCGGATGCAGGAGCTCGATCTTGGTATTGGGCAACTCCACAAAGACCACGGTCACGCCATGTGCGGGCTGGGCCTTGGGAGCGCTCACCTTTGCCCCCATGACAGTGCGGTACAGCTCCGAGGCCTTGGCGAGGTCCGGAACGGCAATGGCGATGTGGTTCAGGCGTCCGATCATCAGGCTCTCCGCACGTTCCCGACCTAGATGCGGACGATGTGAACGTCCGTCAACGGCTTCTTGCCGAGGTGCGCGCGCACGACGCGCCGCACGGCCTGCCGGGAGGCCTCCTCGATCCGCTTGTCGTCGCTTCGCTCCGACACACTGAGATCGGCCAGCATCTCGCGTAGTCCCGCGGCAATCGCCTCGGCAAGCGCGCCGTTCTCGTCCTCGATTCCCCGCAACGACACCTTGGGCGGCGCCACGGCGCGGCCTTTGCCGTCGATCACCAGGGTCGCCGCGGCTGCGCCATTCCACAGAAGCTTGCGGCGCTCGCGCAGCGTACTGCCATCCAGCGGCACGAGGCCGTCGCCGTCGCGGGCCAGACGGCCCACGGGAACATGGTCGATGATCTCCGCCGGTCCCGGGGCCAGCCGCACGAGGGTGCCGTTCGGCGCCACGATCGTCTCCGGCACCTGGCAGGCCGCTGCGAGGGCCGCATGCTCCACCATGTGGCGAACCTCGCCATGCACCGGCAGGGCGATCCTGGGACGTACCCATTGGTAGACACGCACGAGTTCGTCGCGCGCGGGATGGCCGGAAACGTGGATATCGGCATCGCGGTCGGTGATGACCTCGACGCCGCGGGCCATCAGTACATTCTGCAGACGCCCCACGGAGCGCTCGTTTCCGGGGATGACGCGCGACGAGAAGATCGCGGTATCGCCCTCCTCCAGGACGATGTCGCGGTGCTCGTCATTGGCGATCTTGGCCATCGACGCTCGCACCTCGCCCTGGCTGCCGGTGCAGATGAACAGCACCTTGTCCTTCGGTAGATAGGCCCCGTCCTGCGGGCTGATGCATTCGGGAAAATCGAGCATGTAGCCGCATTCCTGTGCCGCCTCGATCATGCGCAGCAGCGCCGGACCGGACAGAACCGGATGGCGGCCCGCCGCGACCGCAGCCAGCGCGATGCTCTCCACGCGCGCGAGGTTGGAAGCAAAACAGGTAACGGCAACGCGCCCCTTCCGTACCTTGATCAGTTTCTTGAGGTTGGCCCGCACCATCGCCTCGGAGCCAGCCTCACCCTCGACAAAGACGTTGGTGCTGTCGCAGACCATTGCCAGCACGCCCTCGTCGCCGATGCGTTGCAGCATCGCCTCGTCCGTCAAGTCGCCGATCAGCGGCTCGGGATCGATCTTCCAGTCGCCGGTGTGAAAGATGGTGCCGAACTTGGTCCGGATGGCCAACGCATTCGGCTCGAGGATCGAATGCGTCATGGTGATCATCTCGAGGTCGAACGGCCCGAGGCTGAACTTGCCACGCAGCGGGATTTCCGTGATCCGGACGGCTTCGATCAGCCCGGCCTGCGTCAGCTTGCGGCGCAGCACGGAGGCCGCGAACGGGGTGGCATAGACCGGCGCCTTCAGCCTTGGCCAGAGGTCGGCCACCGCGCCCAGGTGATCCTCGTGCGCATGCGTCAGAACGATGCCGATCAGGTCCTTGCTCCGTTCCTCGATGAAAGAGGGATCGGGCATGATGACCTCGACACCCGGCATGGTGTCGTCACCGAAGGCGATGCCGAGGTCAAGCATCAGCCACTTGCCGGCATGACCGTAGAGGTTGAGGTTCATGCCGATCTCGCCGGCACCGCCCAGTGCGAGAAACAGGAGTTCGTCGGCCGACGGAATGGTCATTTCTTGCTGCGCTTGTAGATCTCGATCAGCCCGCGCGCGGTGATGTCGGACACCGTCTGCTCGATCACCTCGATGGAGCCTTCAAACACCGGTGCCAGTCCGCCAGTCGATACCACCTTCATCGGCCGGCCAAACTCCTTCTTGATGCGGTTCACGATGCCTTCGATCAGTCCGACATAGCCCCAGAACACGCCGGTATGCATGCAGGCGACCGTCGTCGTGCCGATCACCTGCTGGGGCTTCTCGACGACAATACGTGGCAGCAGCGCCGTCGCATTGACCAGGGCCTCGATCGACAGATTGATGCCCGGCGCGATGGCACCGCCGCAGTAACTGCCTTCCTCGTCCACGACATCGAAGTTGGTCGCCGTGCCGAAATCCACGACCACGACCGGCGTGTTGGGAAACAGGATGCTGGCCCCCACGCTGTTGCAAATGCGGTCGGCGCCGGCGCCGGCACCCTTCACCTTGATGCCGAAGACCACGCCGGGGTCCCCGAGGAACATCGCCTCGCAATTGAAGTAACGCGAGCAGAGACGGCGCAGGTTGAAGTTCGCATTGGGCACCACCGAGCCGATGATGGCAGCCGTGATTGCCTTGGGATCTATGCCTTCCATCTCCATGAGCTGGAATAGCCAGACCGCGTGCTCGTCTGCGGTGCGCATGGCCGAGGTATGCTGGCGCCATTCGCCGACGATCCGATCGCCGTCGACGACGCCGAACTTGACGTTGGTATTGTTGACATTGACGGCAAGCAGCATCGCCCCTTCTCCTCAGGCCGCACGGCCCAGCAATTCGCCGGACACGATCTTGCGCGGACCGGCCGATGTCTCCAGCAGCAACGCACCTTCGCGATCCAGCCCGGCGAAGCGGCCACGAACGAGTTCCTCTCCCAGCCTGACATCCACTTCGACGCCGAGCGGTCCTGCCCTGTCGAGCCACGCCGCCCGCACCGTCGCAAAGCCGTCATGGCGCCATTCCGCAAGACGCCCGCGCAATGCGCGCGTGAGCTGTTCCAACGCCCCTTCCACCGAACCGCCGAGCGCCGCCCCGGGATAGCGCATGTCCGCCACCTGCGGTGCAAAGCCGACGTTTACGCCGATGCCCGCGATGACATGCTCGACGGTGCCGCCTTGACCGATCGAGCTTTCGAGCAGGATGCCCGCGACCTTGCCGCCATCGACCATGACGTCGTTCGGCCACTTCACCCTTACGTCCCGGCCAGCCGGGACGATATCGGAGACCGCAAGGGCCGCGACGAAGCCCAGCTCGGTGGCACGCGGTGCGGCACAGTCCGGCCGCAGGATGGTCGAGCTGTAGAGATTCCCAACCGGCGAGACCCAGTGCCGGCCGCGGCGGCCACGACCGCCGGTCTGTTCGCGGGCCCAGACGACAGTACCTTCCGCGGCGCCGGCCTCAGCCAGGCCCGCCGCCTCGTCGTTGGTGCTGCCGACGCTGTCCAAGGCGACCAGCGTCCACCCGTCCGGCAGGACGGGCGTCGCCGTCACGGGAACAGGCCTTTCGCCGCCGATGCCGCGATCAGGCTGAGGGGCTGGGGTGCCAGCGAGAACAGGGTCACCAGGATCGCCGACGCGAATGCAACCGTGCGGTAGACGCCGAACGGCGTGCTGTCGAGCGCATCGGCCGCCTCGTCGAAGTACATGACCTTGACGATGCGTAGGTAATAGTACGACGCCACCACGGAGGCGAGCACGCCCAGCACGGCGGGAATGTAGAGCTTGGCCTCGACGGCAGCGATGAAGATATAGAGCTTGCCCCAGAAGCCCGCGAGCGGCGGGATGCCGGCCAGCGAGAACATGAACAGCAGCATGGCGAAGGCCATCATCGGCTGGCTCTTGGCCAAGCCCGCCAGATCGGAGACGCTTTCCACCATGACGCCGCGGCGCTTCATCATCAGGATCGTGGCGAACACACCCAGCGTCATGACGAGGTAGATGGCGAGGTAGAAGACGATCGACTGGATCCCCTTCTCGCTGCCGCTTGCCAGGCCCAGCAGAACGTAGCCGACATTGCCGATCGACGAGTAAGCCATCAGGCGCTTGATGTTCTGCTGGCGCAGAGCCGCGAACGCCCCCAGCGCCATCGACAGCACGGCGGCCACGACGATGATCTGCTGCCATTGCAGGAACAGCGGCTTGAACGGCCCCATCAGGACGGAAACCATCAGCGAGATGGCGGCGATCTTCGGCGCCACGGCGAACAGTGCGGTCACCGGCGTCGGCGCGCCCTCGTAGACGTCGGGTGTCCACATGTGGAACGGCACGGCCGATACCTTGAAAGCGAGGCCCGCGACCACGAACACCAACCCGACCACGACGCCGAACTCGGCGGCCTTGCCGTCGAGCAGCGCGCGCGAGATCTGGACGAACGCCGTGCCGCCGCAGAAGCCATAGATCAGAGAGGCGCCGAACAGCAGCATTCCGGAGGCGACCGATCCCAGAACGAAGTACTTAACGCCCGCTTCGGTCGAGCGCAGGCTGTCGCGCTGGAAAGCCGCTATGACGTAGAGTGCCAGGGACTGCAGTTCGAGGCCGACATAGAGCGACATGAGATCGTTAGCCGAAATCATCAGCATCATGCCCAAGGTCGCAAGCGCAACCAGGACCGGATACTCGAAGCGCCAGGCCTTGGCCTGCTCGAAATAGGATCGCGACATCAGGACGGCGACGGCGGCTCCGACCAGCACCATCGCCTTCATGGTGGCGGTCAGCCGGTCGACGATGAAAAGGGAAGCGAAGGCCGTGCCCTCTCGATAGGGCGCGAACAGCAGCACCACCGTCACCAGCAGCACAACCGAAGTCGCCACCGAGACGAACGGGGTTGCCACCTCGCCGCGGACGACGCCGTAGATCAGCAGCAGCATTGCCGCAGCAGCCAGGAAGAGTTCCGGCCGTGCCAGCGTCCAGGATTCCAGACCGACAACCATGTTCATCACTCCCGGCCGCTCACGGCGCCAACGCCGCGGTGCGGGCGAGCTTCAGGGCGGCCTGATAGTCGCCGATCAACTTGTCGACCGCAGGCGCCATCGGATCGAGGAAAGAGCTGGGATAGATGCCCATCCACAGGGTGATCAGCACCAGCGGCAGGAATACCGCGATCTCGCGCCGATTCATGTCGAGGATGCCCTTCAGCGAATCCTTGGTCAGCTCGCCGAAGATAATCTTACGATAGAGCCAGAGCGCATAGGCGGCGCCCAGGATGATGCCCGTGGTCGCCAGGAACGCCACCCAGGTGTTGGCCTTGAACGTTCCGACCAGGACCAGGAATTCGCCGACAAAGCCCGACAGACCGGGCAGCCCGACGCTGGCCAGGGTGAAGAACATGAAGGTGAAGGCGTAGCGCGGCATGCGGTGGACGAGGCCGCCGTAGGCTGCGATCTCGCGAGTGTGCATGCGGTCGTAGACGACGCCGACGCAGAGGAAGAGCGCAGCCGAGACAATGCCGTGGCTCAGCATCTGGAAGATCGAGCCCTGGACGCTCTGCATGTTCATGATGAAGGCGCCGATCGTCACGAAGCCCATATGGGCGACCGACGAGTAGGCGATCAGCTTCTTCATGTCCTCCTGCACCAGCGCCACCAGCGATGTGTAGATCACGGCCACGATACTGAGACCGAAGACCAACGGCGCAAAATACTGCGATGCCTCTGGGAGCAGAGGAATCGAGAATCTGAGGAAGCCGTATCCGCCCATCTTCAGCAACACGCCGGCCAAGATCACCGATCCGGCAGTGGGCGCCTCGACGTGGGCATCGGGCAGCCAGGTATGGACCGGCCACATCGGCACCTTGACCGCGAAGGACGCGAAGAAGGCGAGCCACAGCCAGCACTGCCACGTGAACGGCAGTTCGAGCTTCTCCATGGCCGTCGGCAGGTCCGTCGTGCCGACCTGCCAGTAGATGGCGATGATCGCCAGCAGCATCAGCACCGAACCCAGTAGCGTGTAGAGGAAGAACTTGAAGGCGGCATAGACCCGCCGCTTACCGCCCCAGACGCCGATGATCAGGAACATCGGAATCAGGACGCCCTCGAAGAAGACATAGAACAGCGCCAGGTCGAGTGCGCAGAACATGCCGACCATAAACGTCTCGAGCACCAGGAACGCGATCATGTATTCCTTGACCCGAACTTGGACCGACTCCCAGCTCGCCAGGATACAAATCGGCGTCAACAGCGTCGACAGCAGCACGAAGAATAGTGAAATACCGTCGACGCCCACGTGATAGCCGATCGAGAGCGCCGGCACCCAATCGAGCTTCTCCTCGAACTGGAAGCTGGCCTTGGCAGGATCGAAGCGCACCCACAGGACGAGCGAGACCAGGAAGGTCGCGAGCGACGTCAGCAATGCGGCGCTGCGGCAATTGCGGTCGACGGCCTCCTTCGGGCCATTCACGACCAGGCAGAATAGCGCGCCCACCAGGGGCAGGAAGGTGACGAGGGAGAGGATCGGCCAGCTCGACATCCGCCTACCTCCCCACCAGCATGGAGTACATGAAGTAGGTGATGAGGCCTGCCACGCCGATCAGCATCACGAAAGCATAGTGGTACAAATAGCCGCTCTGGAACCGGCTCAACACGCCCGCCATGTCCTGCGCGCGCGCAGCGATGTTGTCGGGGCCGAGGCCATCGATCACCGCACCGTCGCCCTTCTTCCAAAGCACGCGGCCGACGGCCAGCGCCGGCTTGACGAAGACTGCGTCGTAGAACTCGTCGAAGTACCACTTGTTGAAGAACAGGGCGTGCAGGCCGGGGAAGGCCTTGACCGTCCGAGCCGGCATGTCTGTCCTGACGATGTAGTAGTAGTAGCTCAAGAGGATACCGGCCACGGCGAAGACCAGCGGCAGAAGCTTCACCCAGAGCGGCACTTCGTGCGCGTGGTGCAGCACTTCCTCGGTCGACCGCACGGCGATCGACTGGCCCCAGAAGGCCTTCCAGTCGTGGCCCACGAACCAGTCATAGGCGACCAAACCGGACAGTGCCGCGCCGATTCCCAGCACGTAGAGCGGGATCAGCATGACGGCAGGCGATTCATGGGCATGGTCCCAAGTGTGATGATCGCCGCGGTACTTGCCGTAGAAAGTCATGAACATCAGGCGGGTCGAATAGAACGCCGTCATGAACGCGGCGATGACGCCGAGCCAGAAGGCGATCATACCCACCGTCGTGTGAACGCCGAAAGCCGACTCGAGCATGGCATCCTTGGAATAGAAGCCCGCAAAGCCCAGCCCATTGCCCAGGATGAAGGGCACGCCGATACCCGACAGCGCCAGCGTGCCCACCCACATCAGGATGAACGTCTGAGGGGCCTTCTCGCGCACGCCGCCCATCTTCCGCATATCCTGCTCGTGATGCAGGCACGTGATCACCGAGCCCGACCCAAGGAACAGCAAGGCCTTGAAAAAGGCGTGGGTCATGAGATGGAACATCGCCGCCGAATAGGCTCCGACGCCGCAGGCAAAGAACATGTAGCCGAGCTGGCTGCAGGTCGAATAGGCAACCACCCGCTTGATGTCGAACTGGGTAAGACCGACGGTTGCCGCAAAGAAGGCCGTCGCCGCGCCGATGAGGGCAACCACCTGCAGCGCCATCGGCGCCAGCTCGAACAGCGGCGAGAGCCGGCAAACCATGAACACGCCCGCCGTCACCATGGTGGCGGCGTGGATCAGGGCGGAAACTGGGGTCGGGCCTTCCATGGCGTCCGGCAGCCACGTATGCAGGCCAATCTGAGCCGACTTGCCCATGGCGCCCACAAACAGCAATAGGCACGCCGTCTCCAGCGCCGGCAGGTTCATCCCGAGGAACTGGATGCGCATCTGGGCCATTTCCGGCCCCTTGGCGAAGATGTCGGCAAATCCCACGGAACCGCTCAGCATCCAGACGGCAAAGATCCCAAGGGCAAAGCCGAAGTCGCCGATGCGATTGACGATGAAGGCCTTCATGGCTGCGGCATTGGCCGACGGCTTGTCGTACCAGAAGCCGATCAGCAGATAGGAGGCGAGACCCACGCCCTCCCAGCCGAAGAAAAGCTGAACCAGGTTGTCCGACGTGACCAGCATCAGCATGAAGAAGGTGAACAGGCTGAGGTAAGCCATGAAGCGCGCGATGCTGGTGTCCTCGACCATGTAGCCGACCGAATAGACATGCACCATCGACGACACGCCGGTGACCACGATCAGCATCACGGCCGTGAGTGTGTCGACCCGCAGCGCCCAGTCGACGTCGAACGTTCCCGAGCCGATCCAGGTGAAGAGCTTCACCACGATCAGCTTGCCGCTCTCCGGGCCAAAGCCGATGCGGACGAACACGAAGACGGACAGCGCCGCCGCAATCAGCAGCGCCGCGCAGGTCACAATCTGGGCAGGGCGGTCGCCGATCACACGGCAGAAAAGACCGGCGATGGCCGCAGCGAGCAGCGGCAGGAAGACGATGAGCTTGATGGCAAGGTCCATGATGGCGCGAGTCCCTAGCCCTTCATCGCGTTGATGTCTTCGACCTCGATGGTGCCGCGATTGCGGAAGTACACCACGAGGATGGCAAGCCCGATGGCTGCCTCGGCGGCTGCCACGGTCAGCACCAGCATGGCGAAGACCTGGCCCACGACGTTGCCCTGGAAGACCGAGAACGCCACGAGATTGATATTCACCGCCAGCAGCATCAGCTCAACGCACATCAGGATGACGATGGCGTTCTTGCGGTTGAGGAATATCCCCAAGATGCCAAGGGTGAACAGCACCGAGGCGACCGCGAGGTAGTGCGCAAGACCGATGATCATTACACGCCTCCCCGCGTCGGCACCTTGACCACCGTCATGGCCTGCTCCTTGGTACGGTTGATCTGGTCGCCGATCTTCTGGCGACGGACGCCCGGGCGGGTGCGCAGCGTCAGCACGATGGCGCCGATCATGGCCACGAGCAGCACAACGCCTGCAACCTGGAACAGATAGAAATACTGGGTGTAGAGCACGCGACCGATGGCGCGGGTGTTGTCGATCGCCAGCACCTGGGCGCCATGGGAGTTTAGTCCCGCGATCGTCGTCGACCCGGCTCCGACGATCCCCAGCCCTAGCAGCATCTCGGCAAACAGGACGACCCCGATCAGCGCCCCGACAGGGAAATACTTGAGGAAGCCCTCGCGCAGCTCGGTCAGGTTGATGTCGAGCATCATCACGACGAACAGGAACAACACCGCCACCGCGCCGACATAGACGATGACCAGGATCATCGCGATGAACTCGGCCCCGATCAGAACGAACAGCGCCGCGGCATTGAAGAAGGCCAGGATCAAGAACAACACCGAGTAGACTGGGTTGCGCGAGACCACGACCATCGCGCCCGACGCGACGGTAATCGCGGCGAAGACGTAGAAGGCCAGAGCCTGAAGCAGCATGTTCTCCCCTCCCCTGCGCCCGGCTCAGCGATACGCAGCGTCGGCGCGGAGGTTGGCCGCTATCAGGCTCTCCCAGCGGTCGCCGTTCGCGAGCAGCTTGTCCTTATTGTACATCAGCTCCTCGCGGGTCTCGGTCGAGAATTCGAAATTCGGGCCTTCGACGATGGCATCAACCGGGCAGGCTTCCTGGCAGAAGCCGCAGTAGATGCACTTCGTCATGTCGATGTCGTAGCGGGTGGTGCGTCGGCTGCCGTCGTCGCGCGGCTCCGCCTCGATGGTGATTGCCTGGGCCGGACAGATCGCCTCGCAGAGCTTGCAGGCGATGCAGCGTTCCTCGCCGTTGGGATAGCGGCGCAGCGCGTGCTCGCCGCGGAAGCGCGGGCTGAGCGGTCCCTTCTCGTGAGGGTAGTTCACCGTCACCTTGGGCTTGAACATGTACTTGAGCGTCAGCGCGAAGCCGGAGACCAGTTCGGTCAGCAGGAAGGCGCGCGCGGTGCGGTCGAGAGAGGCCATTGTGCGATCTCCCTAAGGCTTCGGAACCCAGCCACCGAACTGAAGCACGGCGGCGGTGAGGACGACCCAGCCCAGCGAGACAGGCAG
>JAUXST010000540.1 GCA_030679805.1 Reyranella sp.
AGCGGCGGCCGCCAGCCGAACATCTGGAACGGCAGCAGCGGCAGGCGCGTCTTCACCCCGCCCGGCAGGGTCGTCGGCGCCAGCGAGCCGTTGGCCAGCAGATGCGGATTGTCGAACAGGTCCTGCGGCCGTGCGACCGGCGCAAAGGAGATGTCGGCCTCCAGGCACAGGCGCTCGAGATCGTCCTTGGTGTAGCGCTTGAAGATCGCCGCCACCTTGGGCACCAGCCACGGCCGTGCCTCGATGCGCAGGTTGTTGGTCGCGAGTTTGGGGTCGCTTGCCAGCTCCGGCTGCTTGAAGAATTCACAGAAGCGCTTCCACTGGCCGTCACTGGTGATGCCGACGAAGACCTGCAGGTCGTCGGAGGTGTTGAAGATCTCGTAGACCGCCCACGAGCTGACGCGCTCGGGCATCGGCGGCGGCGGTGTGCCGTTCATCGCCGTGATGGCGAGGTGCTGGCCCATCAGGAAGACGACCGATTCGAACAGCGCGCTCTCGACCAGCCCGCCCTTGCCCGTCCGGTCGCGCTGCTTCAGCGCCAGCACCGTGCCGAAGGCGCCGAACATGCCGCCCACGATATCGACCACCGAGGTGCCGGCGCGCAGCGGCCGGCCGCTGGGGCCGGTCATGTAGGCAAGCCCGCCCATCATCTGCACGACCTCGTCGAGCGCCGGGCGCTTCTCGTAAGGCCCGGGCAGGAAGCCTTTCAGCGCGCAATAGACGAGGCGCGGATTGATCTTCTCGATATCCTTCGGCCCCAGCCCGCGCTTGGCCATCGAGTCCGGGGCGAAATTCTCGATCAGCACGTCGGCCTTCTCGAGCAGCCGCACCAACGTCGCCCGGCCCTCGGTCGAATCGGCGTCGAGCGCCAGGCTCTTCTTGTTGCGGTTGAAGTAGCCGAAGAAGCCGGCGCCGAAGCCGCGCAGCTTGCGCGTGCGGTCGCCGTCCACCGGCTCGACCTTGATTACCTCCGCGCCGAGATCGGCCAGCAAGCGCCCGCAGTACGAGCCCACTTCGTCCGTAAATTCAACCACCCGCAGCCCTTCAAGAGCCCTTTCGGCCATGGATCAGGACTCCGGGACCGCGGTGACCGTCCGCGCGAGTTTCCGGCCGAGAATATCGGCGGCCCCGGCGACCATATCGTGCAGGATCTCGGCCGCTGGGCGAGTCTTCGTAA
>JAUXST010000520.1 GCA_030679805.1 Reyranella sp.
GCATCATGTTCGAGATCGACCAGCCGATCGACGACAGTCATGCCGATCTGACGCGCGAGGCGCTGCGGGCCCGCCAGTTCATCACCCGCCAATCCGAGGAAATGGTGAAGGCGGGATTGATCGCCGTCGATCCGCAGCTGTTCGGCTGGTCGATGTGGGCGGCCATCCACGGCCTTGTGATGCTGCATCAGGCTGGCATGCTGCATGATGGTCCGGACTACACGACGCTCAGCAATTTCCACGGCGCCCTGATGTTCAAGGGGGCGGCGGCACCGTCTTCGAAGACATCAGCTCCCAAGGCGAGGAAGAAGAAATGACGCTGGGCGTCACGGCGGGCGAACGTTTCCGAAGCTGGGCCGACATCCAGGCCAATGCCGCGCGTGGGGCAGGTGGCCTGGCCGCACTTGGCGTTGGCGAGGATGACAGCGTGGCGTTGATGCTGCGTAACGACTTCGCCACTTTCGAAGTCAACATTGCGGCGGGCCAGCTCGGCGCCTATGCCGTGCCGATCAACTGGCACTTCACGCCGGAGGAGGCCGACTACATCCTCCGTGACAGCGCCGCCAAGGTACTGGTGGCGCACAGCGATCTTCTGGCGCAGATCGCTTCAGGCATCCCCGAGGGCGTGAAGGTGCTGGTGGTTCCGACGCCCCAGGAAATCGCCGAAGCCTACAATGTTCCCGCGGAGCGCCGCGTGGTGGCGGCGGATGTCGCGCCGTGGGCGGACTTCGTGGCCGCCGCGACGCCGCGCACGGCGCTGCCCAAGCTGGCGCGCGGCAGCATGATCTATACGTCGGGTACCATGGGACGGCCAAAGGGCGTGCGCCGCAAGCCCAGCACGCCCGAGCAGCAAGCAGCAGGGGCGCAGGAGGCCGCGATCTTCTGGGGCCTGAAGTCCGATCCCGCGATCGTCGTGCTGATGAACGGCCCGATGTACCATTCCGCGCCGGCCGCCTATGGCATGGCGAGCGCTCGGCTCGGCCTGAACGTCGTCCTGCAGCCGCGCTTCGAAGCCGAAGACATGCTGCGCCTGATCGAGAGGCATGGCGTCAGCCACATGCACATCGTGCCGACCATGTTCGTGCGCCTGCTGCGGCTGCCCGATCCGGTGCGCCAGCGCTACGATGTCTCCTCGCTGCGCTTCGTCACCCATGGCGCGGCACCCTGCGCGCCGGCGGTGAAGCGCCAGATGATCGAGTGGTGGGGGCCCGTGATCTACGAGTACTACGGCGCGACCGAAACCGGCGTCGTGGTATGGCACGGTTCGGATGATGCGCTGCGCAAGCCGGGCACGGTCGGCCGCGTCGTCCCCGGCGGTACCCTGCGCATCGTCAACGAACAGGGAAAGGATGTGAAGCAGGGCGACGTCGGTGAGATCTATGTGCGCGGCCCGCATCTGTCGGAGTTCACCTACAACAACGACGATGCCAAGCGCCGCGAGGTCGCGCTCGGCGACCTCGTGACCGTGGGTGACATTGGCTACATGGACGCCGACGGCTTCGTGTTCCTGTGTGACCGCAAGCGCGACATGATCATCTCGGGCGGGGTCAACATCTACCCGGCCGAGATCGAGTCGGTACTGATCCAGATGCCGGGCGTACGCGATTGTGCGGTGTTCGGTATTCCCGACGAGGAGTTCGGTGAGCAGATCTGCGCCTATGTCGAACCCGGGACGGCCGTCACCTTGGACGCGGCCGAGGTCAGGGCCTATCTCGCCCAGCACTTGGCGCGCTACAAGGTTCCGAGAGTGGTTGAATTCAGCCCGGCACTTCCGCGTGAAGACTCGGGAAAAATCTTCAAACGCAAGCTGAGGACCCCATATTGGGAAAAGGCGGGGCGCAGCATCTGAGGGATTGTATGGCCGGCGATGACGTCACCTTGTTCGGCAAGTTGAAAAACAAGCTGATCGACAGCAAGCAGAAGTGGGCCGAGGAGGGCCGGCTGCTGACCGGAAAAACGGCGGCGCATAGCGTTCGCCTGCCGCCGGGTCAGCGGCAGGTCGAGACCTGGCCGGTATTGGATCTCGGTGTCCAGCCCGAGATTCCGACCCATGCCTGGCGCCTGTTCGTCGACGGCGCGGTCGAGACGCCCATGACCTGGAAATGGGGCGAGTTCACCGATCTTCCCAAGACTCGGCTCACCAGCGACATCCACTGCGTGACCGCGTGGTCGCGTTACGACAATAAGTGGGAAGGCGTGAGCGCCCGCGACCTGCTGGCGCTGGTGAAACCCAAGGCGGACGCCAGGCACGTCATCTTCCACTCCTACGACACCTACACCACCAACGTGTCGCTCGAGGAATTCGCGGCCGACGACGTATTGCTGGCGTGGAGCTGGAACGGCGAGCCGATCAGCCGCGAGCACGGCGGGCCGTTGCGGGTGGTGATCCCGAAGCTCTACTTCTGGAAGAGCGCCAAGTGGATCAAGCGCGTCGAGTTCTCGGCCATCGACAAACCCGGTTTCTGGGAAGTGCGCGGCTATCACAACTATGGCGACCCGTGGCTTGAACAACGCTACGACGAGGAGGCCTGATATGTCGGCTCACGACTACTCATTCACGACGATCGATGGAAAGCCGCTGGACCTCAAGGAATTCGCCGGCAAGGCGGTGCTGGTGGTGAATGTCGCGTCGTATTGCGGGTTCACGCCGCAATATACCGACTTGCAGGACCTGCACGAAACTTACGGCCCGAAGGGGCTCGTGGTGCTGGGC
>JAUXST010000521.1 GCA_030679805.1 Reyranella sp.
GAACAGGATGCCCTTGGTGAAGGCAAAATGCTTGCGCAACTTCTCGACGCGTAGCAGCGGCGGTCCTTGATTCCGAAGCGGGGCATTCATGCTGGCGCGACCTTCCAGCAGTCCGCGGTGTGTTCCTCGCCGACCCGGACCGTGCCGGGATAGGCATCCAGGCAACGCTGCTCGACATGGGCGCAGCGCGAGGCGAAGCGGCAGCCCACCGGCAGGTCCATCAGCGACGGCGGCTGGCCCTCGATGGTGGTGAGCCGGCCGACCGGGCCCGTCATCTTGGGTACCGATGCAATCAACGCGCGGGTGTAGGGGTGCTGCGGCGCCTCGAAGATCTGCCGGACCGGACCACATTCGACGATGCGACCCGCGTACATCACCGCCACACGGTCGCACATGCGCCCGACGACTCCGAAATCGTGGGTGATGAACAGGATCGCCATGCCGGTCTCGGCCTGCAGGCGTTTCAGCAGCTTCAGATACTGCAGCTGGATCGTGACATCGAGCGCGGTGGTCGGCTCGTCGGCAATCAGCACGCCGGGCTCGCCACTGATGGCGATAGCGCCCACCACGCGCTGCTTCATGCCGCCGCTCATCTGATGCGGATACTGGTCGATGCGCTGCTCGGGTGCTGCGATCTCGACACGGCGGAGCGCCGCCACCGCCTCCTTCATCACCTCGGCATGCGGCGCGCGCTTGCGGTGCAGGATCGCCTCGCGGAGCTGGTCGCCGATGGTGAACACCGGGTTGAGCGAAGTCTGCGGATCCTGCAGCACCATCGAGATCCGGCGCCCACGGATCTCGCGCATCTCGGCGGGCGTGCGCTCCAGGATATTCTCGCCGTCGAGCAGCACCTCGCCCTTGATGGTTTGGGCGCCGCCCTTCGGTAGCAGACGCATCAGCGACAGTGCCGTCAGGCTCTTGCCGCAACCAGATTCGCCCACTAGGCCCAGCACTTCGCCGCGTCGGAGCGAGAAACTCACGCCGTCGACCGCCTTCACGACGCCGCGGCGCAGGAAGAAATGGGTGTGCAGGTCGCGCACCTCAAGAACGGTCTCGCCCCTCATATCCTGCGTCATAGCTGGCGCAGCCTCGGGTCGAGCCGGTCACGCAACCAGTCGCCGAACAGGTTGACCGAGAGCACCATCAGCGTGATGGCGATGCCGGGGATCAGCGCCACCCACCAGGCATCGGCGATGCGCCCGCGTCCCTCGGAGATCATCAGGCCCCAGGTCGGCGTCGGCGGCGGGATGCCGGCGCCGAGGAAGCTCAGCGTCGCCTCGGCGATGATCACGACGCCGATGTTGAGCGTGACCAGGACCATGAAGGTATTGAGCACGTTGGGCAGGATGTGGGTCAGCATGATGCGCGAGGCCGAGCAGCCGCGCACCCTGGCGAGCGCCACGAAGTCGCGCTGCCTGAGCGACAGCACCTCGCCCCGGATGACGCGCGCGAAGCTCGCCCACAAGAGCAGGCTGATGGCGATCACCAGCGTGCCCAGGCCCTGGCCCATGGTGACGGCAAGCAGCAGCGCGAACAGGATGGCCGGGAAGGTGAAGGCGGCATCCACCAGGCGCATCAGCACGCTGTCGACCGCGCCGCCGACGTAGCCCGCGACGATGCCGATGGCCAAGCCGACGCCGCCGCCCGCGGTCAGCGCGAGCAGCGCCACCATCAGGCTGACCCGCGCGCCGTAGATGAGGCGGCTCAGGATGTCGCGACCGAAGGCGTCGGTGCCGAGAAAGTACTTGTCGCTGCC
>JAUXST010000522.1 GCA_030679805.1 Reyranella sp.
CGCAGCGAAGGACCTCATGCCCGCTCAAAAGAATGCCTTCGTAACCAACGCCAGATCCTTCGCTACGCTCAGGATGACGGCGTGCTTCCTCTTTAAGGCTGATGAGCACTGTCACTTGCCCTTGCTCTTGTCGATCATCTCGACGAACCGGTCGAAGAGATAATGGCTGTCCGTCGGGCCGGGCGAGGCCTCGGGATGGTACTGAACTGAAAAGGCCGACTTGTCGGTACAGCGAATACCTTCGTTCGTGCCATCGAACAACGAGACGTGCGTGACCTCGACGTTCTTGGGCAGCGACTCGGGTACGACGCAGAAACCGTGGTTCTGTGACGTGATCTCGACTCTGCCCGTGGTCAGGTCCTTGACCGGCTGGTTGGCGCCGCGATGGCCGCGCTCCATCTTGCGTGTCTTGCCGCCCAGCGTCAGCGCCAGGATCTGGTGGCCGAGGCAGATGCCGAACAGCGGCACCTTCTTGTCGAGCACGGCCTGGATGGCGGGCACGCTGTAGCCGATCGTCGCCGCCGGATCGCCGGGGCCGTTGGACAGGAACACACCATCCGGCTTGTGCCGCAGGATTTCCCCGCCGGTTGCCGTCGCCGGCACGACGGTGACCTTGCAGCCGGTATTGGCAAGGCAGCGCAGGATGTTGCGCTTGGCGCCATAGTCGACGGCCACCACGTGATACTTGGGCTTGGTGAGCTTGCCGTAGCCCTTGCCCAGGGCCCACTTTGTCTCGTCCCAGCTGTAGAGTTGCTTGGTCGTCACCTCGATGGCGAGATCCATACCGTCGAGCCCCGGCCAGTCTTGCGCGATCTTGCGCAGCTTGGGGATGTCGAACTTGCCGTCGGGCGCATGGACCACGACGCCGTTCGGCGCCCCGCCATCGCGAATCCGCCGCGTGATAGCGCGGGTGTCGACGCCGCACACGCCGGGCAGATTGTGGCTCTTGAGCCAATCGTTGAGCGGCTTGACGGCCCGCCAATTGGCCGGCTCGGTAATGTCGCCGCGCAGCACCACACCGCGCGCGGCCGGCGTCAGGCTCTCGACGTCCTCGAGGTTGGTGCCGACGTTGCCGATGTGCGGGAAGGTGAAGGTGATGATCTGTCCGGCGTAGGACGGATCGGTGATGATCTCCTGGTAGCCGGTCATCGAGGTGTTGAAACAAACCTCACCCACGGCATGGCGGGCAGCTCCCACGCCCTTGCCCCAAAAAACCGCGCCGTCCGCCAGCACAAGGGCGGCCGTGGCCCAACGCGGCGCGGCGTCTGTCGCGCCGGCGGTTTTAGGTGAAGTCATGATGAATTAGTCCGTCCGTGCGGTCCGTCCGGCCCCGCCCCTAACCCGGTATAGGCGAGGCGACCCGCGAACCGGGCGGGTTGTAGCCAAGCGGTCGCATAGGGTCAAGGCGCGGAAGACAGCTAATTCACAAGCTATTTCAATAGCTTATTTGCTTTGCCAACAGCGCCTGAGGCGATTAGTTTCCGCCGCTTAGCCATTGGGATACCAATGGCGAGTTTGACGGGACCAAAGTGATGCTGCGTAACAAATTGAACGACGCCATGAAAGAGGCCATGCGCGCCCGCGACCAGGCCGCGCTGGGCACGATTCGCCTCATTCTGGCGAAGCTCAAGGACGTCGATATCGCCGCCCGCACCGAGGCCAGCCGCGAAGGCGTGGCCGACGATAAGATCCTGTCGATGATGCAAGGCATGATCAAACAGCGGAACGAATCGATCGTGCTCTACGAAAAGGGCAACCGCGCCGACCTAGCCGACAAGGAAAAGGCCGAGATCGCCGTCATCGAGCGCTTCCTGCCGCAACAGATGGACGAAGCCGCGGTCGAGGCCGCCGTCCGCGAGGCCGTGGCCGCCGCCGGCGCTGCTACGATCAAGGACATGGGCGGGGTCATGGCTGCGCTGAAGGCCAAGTATGCCGGCCAGATGGACTTCGCCAAAGCCTCTATCGCCGTAAAGAAAGCCCTCAGCGGCTGACCATCCCCGTTTTCCCCCGCGTCGTCACTGGCGCGGCGGGGTTCGCATCGTCATTTTAGGCGAATGGCTTTCCCACCGGGCTTCCTCGACGAATTGCG
The DNA here is from genome assembly GCA_030679805.1 of Reyranella sp. Taxonomy (GTDB): domain Bacteria; phylum Pseudomonadota; class Alphaproteobacteria; order Reyranellales; family Reyranellaceae; genus Reyranella. The sequence continues at coordinate 2,090 of JAUXST010000522.1, forward strand.
CGCGCGGCTCAGCCTGTCCGACGTCGTCGGCCGCAAAGTCTCGTTGAAGCGCCGGTCGGGCAGCGAATACGCCGGCCTCTGCCCCTTTCACAACGAAAAGACGCCATCCTTCACGGTCAACGACAAGAAGGGCTTTTATCACTGCTTCGGCTGCGGCGAGCATGGCGACGCCGTGGGCTTCGTGATGAAGACCGAGGGGCTTTCGTTCCCCGAGTCGGTGGAAAAGCTCGCGCGCGAGGTCAATCTGCCGGTGCCGCGCGCCACGCCGGCCGAACGCGAGCGGGCCGAACGCGCCTCAACCCTGCAGGAGGTCGTCGAGCTGGCGGCACGCTGGTTCCAGAAGCAGCTGCGCCTGCCGGTCGGCCGCCATGGCCTCGACTATCTGCGCGGCCGTGGCCTCAGCGAGGAGACGATCGACGACTTTCGCCTGGGCTTCGCGCCGGATACACGCGACGGGCTCCTGGCGGCGCTGAAGCGCGAGAACGTCCCGATCGACAAGATCGTCGAGGCCGGGCTGGCGATCCAGCCCGAGGACAACCGCGAACCCTACGATCGTTTCCGCGGCCGCGTGATGTTTCCCATCAACGACCGGCGCGGCCGGGTGATCGCCTTCGGCGGACGGGTGATGGGCACGGGCGAACCGAAGTACCTTAACTCCCCCGAGACGCCGCTGTTCCACAAGGGCGCCAATCTTTATTGCCTCGATCGGGCGCGGCAGGCCGTGACCAAGGATCAGCCGGTGATCGTGGCCGAAGGCTACATGGACGTGATCGCCCTGCACGGCGTGGGGTTCACCGGCGCCGTGGCGCCGCTCGGCACAGCGCTCACCGAAGGCCAGCTCGGCGAACTCTGGAAGCTCGCCGACGAACCCTTCCTCTGCTTCGACGGCGACAATGCCGGCAGGCGCGCGGCCTCGCGTGCCGCCGAACGGGCATTGCCGCTCCTGCGCGCCGGCAAGAGCCTGCGGTTCCTGGCGCTGCCCGCCGGCGAGGATCCCGACAGCGTGATCCGCAGCCGAGGCGCCGAGGCCATCCGGCGCGTGCTCGACCTCGCCCGACCGCTGTCGGACGTCGTGTGGGACATGGAGACCGAGGGCAAACCGGCGGACACGCCGGAGCGTCGCGCCAGCCTCCAGCGCGCGGTCGAACTGCGGGTGGCCGAGATCGCCGACCCCATGGTCCGGGACTACTACCGGACGGATATGCGCAACCGGCTGAACCGGGTCCGCCGGCCGGACAGGCCGGCCTGGCGTCCCGGCGAGCGGCGGCCCTTCCGCCGGCCCGGGGATCCTGCCCCCAGCCCCTTCGCCCCCGGTTCGGCCGCCCGCCAGTCGAGTGCCGAAGCCGACGGATCGCGCCAGGAGCGGGCGCTTCTGGGCGCCCTGATCGAGCGGCCTGCCCTCCTTCACGTCCTTGCCGAGGACCTTGCGGCCTTGCCGATCGCCAATCCGGACCTCGGCCGCCTGCGCAGTGGCCTGCTCGACGCCCTGTCCATGATCCCCCTGGGGATCGACCCGGCGGCCGACGATGCCGTGGCGGAAGGGCCTGATGTCGAATCCTCTCTTGAAGCGCGGCTGATCGAGGAACATCTCCAGCGGACGGGCCTTGGCGGCTTGGCCGCGGCGGCACGGGCCAAGGCCCGGGAAGTCTTCCGCGACGACCCGGCGGACGCCGATGGCCGGGTTGGCCAGTGGCGCCGGGCCGCCCGCCATATGAGCCAGCTCACGGCCGATCCCGAGGAGCTGAAGCGGGCCGAGGAGGCCCTGGCCGAGGACATGAGCGAGGAAAATCTGCGGCGCCTGCAAGCCGTTCTCGACCGGATGCGGCGGGAAAGTGTCGAATCTGGCGCCGGATAGCTGGCTTGCACGCGAATATGGGGGGATACCCTATCGGCGCTTGAACTTAACCCCCATATAGTAGAAGGGTAGTTTTAGCGGGATCGCCCTCCCGCCTCCCCTTCTTGCAGCCAAATTCACGGCCAGACCGGCCGTTGGACCCGTTTGTCGCACCCAAGGAACAGTAATGGCGACCAAAACCGCGACCGCAGCCCAGCCCGAAGCCACCGATACGCGTGACGAAGGCCCCGATGCCCCCCTGCTCGATACGCTGGGCGCCGAACTCAAGAAACTCGTCCAGAAGGGCAAGGAGCGCGGTTACGTCACCTATGACGAGCTGAACGCCGCCCTGCCGCCCGACGAGGTGTCCTCGGAGCAGATCGAGGACACGATGGCGATGCTGTCGGAAGCCGGCGTCAACGTGGTCGAGGCCGAGGAGCAGGAAGAAGCCCCGGCAGCGGCCACGACGACCGAACCCGCCAAGACCGCCGTGGTCGCGGCCGAAGCGACCGGCGAGGACGAGGAACTCGGCCGCACCGACGATCCGGTCCGCATGTACCTGCGCGAGATGGGCAGCGTCGAGCTGCTGAGCCGCGAGGGCGAGATTGAGATCGCCAAGCGGATCGAGGCCGGCCAGGACAAGATGATCGGCGGCATCTGCGAAAGCCCGATGACGATCACGGCGCTGCTGGCGTGGCGCGACGCGATCAACGAAGGCCGCATCCTGCTGCGCGACGTGATCGACCTCGAGGCGACCCAAGGCGGTGCGCCCGGCGAGGCCAAGGCCGCGATGGCGGCCAACCCGCCGCCGCCGGCGATGCCGCGGCCGGCGCTGCCCAAGCTCGTGCGACCGGCCGCCCCCGCGGTCAATGGTGCCGCCGCCGGCGCGCCCGGTGAGCCCGCCGCCGAAGGCGCCGAGGACGACGAGGAGAACGCGCTGTCGCTGTCGGCCCTCGAGGAGAAGCTCAAGCCCGAGGTGTTGCGCAACCTCACCAAGATCGCCCGCGTCTACCTCGACATGTCGAAGGTGCAGAACCGGCGCCTGTCGACGCTCAATCGCGGCCAGAAACCCAGCCCCGAATTCGAGAAGAGCTACGAGAAGCACCGCAAGAAGATCGTCGACTTGGTCCGCCAGATCCATATCAACGCCAACCGCATCGAGCAGCTCAAGCTCGCGCTCTACGATCTCAATCGCCGGCTGATGATGATCGAAGGCAAGCTCCTGCGCATGGCCGAGGGCTTCCGCATCCCGCGCCAGGACTTCCTCGACCACTACCTGACGCACGAGATCGACCCCAACTGGCTCGACAAGGTCGGCAAGCTGCCGGGCAAGGGCTGGAAGGACTTCGCCAAGAAGAAGGGCCCCGAGATCGAGAAGATGCGCGAGGAAATCCGCGTCATCTCCGACCACGCCGGCGCGCCGATCTTCGAATACCGCCGCATGGTCAAGACCGTGCAGGACGGTGAGCGCGAGATGATGCGCGCCAAGAAGGAGATGATCGAGGCCAATCTGCGCCTCGTGATCTCGATCGCCAAGAAGTACACCAACCGCGGCCTGCAGTTCCTGGATCTCATCCAGGAGGGCAACATCGGCCTGATGAAGGCGGTCGACAAGTTCGAGTACCGCCGCGGCTACAAGTTCTCGACCTACGCCACCTGGTGGATCCGCCAGGCGATCACCCGCTCGATCGC
>JAUXST010000531.1 GCA_030679805.1 Reyranella sp.
CTTCACCATCACCGTGCTGATGCAGCTGGAAGACCTCGGCTTCTGCGAGAAGGGCAAGGGCGGCGCCTTCGTGGCCGACGGCAACCTGATTGCGGGCACCGGCAAGCTGCCGTTCAACACCGACGGCGGCGGGCTCTGCAGCAATCACCCGGGCAACCGCGGCGGCCTTACCAAGGTGCTCGAAGCGGTCCGGCAATTGCGCGGCGAGGCCCATCCCGCCGTGCAGGTGAAGAACTGCAATCTCGCCGTCGCGCACGGCACCGGCGGCTCGCTCGGCCTGCGCCACGGCAGCGCCACCGTCATTCTGGAGAGGGAGTAGACCATGGCCGCGCAAGAGAGAAAGCTGCCGGCGCCGGCGGTTAGCCAGGAGACGCAGGCCTATTGGGATGCCGCCGCCAAGGGCAAGCTGCTGGTACGGAAGTGCACGGGCTGCGGCCAGGCACATCACTATCCGCGCACGATCTGTCCCTTCTGCTTCAGCGACAAGACCGAATGGATCGAGGCGTCGGGAAAGGGCACGATCTATTCCTACAGCGTCATGCGCCGCGCGCCCGTTCCTTACGCCATGGCCTATGTGACCCTGGCCGAAGGGCCGCGCATGGTGACCAACATCGTCGACTGCGACTTCGACAAATTGAAGTGCGAGCAGGCGGTGAAGCTGGTCTTCAAGCCGACCGACGGCGGCCCGCCGCTGCCGATGTTCACGCCGGCCTAGCGGGCGACGTCGAAGATATAGCGATCAGGGCGCAGGAGCGCGGCGCGGACACCGTGCCGTGCTAGCCACTCAGATCCGACGCCGGGCAGGAGCACGGCGTCCCCTCTGAGATGCGTCAGCAGTGCCGCTTCGCCCACGATGGCGAAGCGCTGGCCGATGGCATCGTCCATCAGCCGTCCATCGGCCAGCTTCGGCTGCGGAAAGGTCGTGCCGACCGGCGGCGGCGCCTCGGCGCGGCAACCGGGGCCGAGCTGCGGCTGCGGGAAGTCGAACATCTGCGCGCCGGCCGCGAAGCGCGCGTCGCGGGTAGCGGCGGCGGTCGGATCGGTCTCCTGCAGCACGGCGCCGAGCTTCACCGCCAGCTCGATGAAGGCGCGGACATGCGGCAGGCGTTCACTCTCGTAGGTGTCGAGCAGCGAGTCGGGCGCGTCGCCGCGCAGCACCGCCGCGAGCTTCCAGGCGAGGTTGCTGGCATCGCGCATCCCGGCACACATGCCTTGACCGAGGAAGGGCGGCGTCTGGTGGCATGAGTCGCCCGCCAGCAGCAGGTTGCCCTTGCGCCAGCCTTCCTGCACCACCGAATGGAAGGTGTAGACCGCGGCGCGTTCGAGACGCGCGTCCTCGGGGCAGAGCCAGCGCGCCATCATCGGCCAGAAAATCTCCGGCTCGGTGAGGTGCGCCGGATCGTCGCCCGGCATCAGCATGATTTCCCAGCGCCGCCGCGCGCCGCCGACGTGGACGACGGTCATCGGCCGCACCGGATCGCAGAGCTGGACGGTGTAATCGGGCAGCGCCTTCACCCGCGGCGAGTCGGGGTCGCACAGCAGGTCGACCACCAACCACGGCTGGTGCAGTCCGAGGTCATGCTGCTTGCTGCCGATCATTCGGCGGACCAGCGAGCGCGCGCCGTCGCAGCCGACGATGTAGCGTGCATTCAGCTCCCCGACGTCGGCGATCTCCCGGCCGAGATGGACTCGCACATTGGGAAAACGCGCCATGCCGGCGCGTAGGATCTCTTCGAGGATCGGCTGGTGGAAGTACCAGTTTCCCGACCAGCCGTGCGGGCCTGGCCCATCGACGCCGCGTCGCACCATCAAGGTACGGCCTTCGGCATTGACGAAATGCATGCCCTTGGACGAGGCGCGCGTCACCGCGGCGATCCGCTCGGCCAGCCCGGCCGCCTGGAAGATGCGCATGACCTCGCCGTCGAAATGCACGGCCCGCGGCAGCGCGTGGATTTCGTGCTCGCGGTCATAGATATCGACCGAAAGACCCGCCTGGCCCAATAGGTTGGCGAGAAGCGCGCCGACCGGCCCGCAGCCGACGATGGCTACATCGGCGCTCAGGAGTTCAGCGCCTCCCACACGCGTTCGGGCGTCGCCGGCATGTTGATGTGCTTGCCGCCCAGTGCGTCGACAATGGCGTTCATCACCGAGGGGAGCGAGCCCGCGCAGCCCGCCTCGCCGCAGCCCTTGGCGCCCAGCACGTTGGTCTTGGCCGGGACCGAGTGATAGTCGATCTTGAAGAACGGCGTGTCCGCCGCACGCGGCAGCGCGTAGTCGGTGAAGCTGCCGGTCAACGGCTGGCCTTCCTCGCTGTAGACCACATGCTCGAACATCGCCTGGCCGATGCCTTGCACGACGCCGCCGTGGCTTTGGCCCTCGACCAGCAGCGGGTTGATGACCGTGCCGAAGTCGCCGACCATCGTGTACTTCACCACCTCGACGACGCCGGTGTCGGGATCGATCTCGACTTCGGCCACATGTGCGCCGTTGGGGAAGGCCGAGGGCGCTGCCTCGTGGACGTGGCTGACGTCGAGCGTGTCGGGCACGCCCTCGGGCAGCTTCATGCCGCCGCGCAGCCGCTCGGCCAGCTCCATGATGCCGATGCCGCGATCGGTGCCGACGATGGTGAAGCGGCCGGCCTGGAACTCGATGTCGGCGGCCGAGGCTTCGAGCGCTACGCCCGCGATCTGCTTGCCCTTGTCGATCACCTTGTCGGAGGCTTCGACGATGGCCGCCCCCGAGGCCATGATCGACTTGGAGCCGCCGGTGCCGCCACCCGCGATCAGCAGGTCGCTGTCGCCCTGGATCAGCTTGATCTTCTTGAACGGGATGCCGAGCTTGGTGGTCAGTACCTGGGCGAACGCCGACCAGTGGCCCTGGCCGTAGTCGAGCGTGCCGGTGATGATGGTGACGTCGCCGTTGGGCTCGAAGCGGATGCCGCCCATCTCGTTTGTCGGCGGCGCCGTCACTTCGAGATAGTCGCCGATGCCCATGCCGCGCAGCTTGCCGCGCGCCTTGCTCTCGGCCTTGCGGTCGGCGAAGCTGGCGACGTCGGCGAACTTCAGCGCCTTATCGAGCAGGATGGAGAACTCGCCCGAGTCGTAGACCGTGCCCGACGCGGTCTTGTAGGGCATCTCCTCCGGCTTGATGTGGTTGCGCTTGCGCATAGCGACCTGGTCGATGCCCATCTCGCGCGCCGCGGTGTCGATCAGCCGCTCCATGAAGTAGTTGGCCTCGGGCCGGCCTGCACCGCGATAGGCGCCGATCGGCGAGGTGTGGGTGAAGCAGACCTTGGTCGCGACCTCGATCAGCGGCGTGCGATAGATGGCGGCGAGATTGCGGGTGACGCCGAGTGCGCCCATGGCCGCGCCGACGTTCGAGAGATAGCCGCCGAGATTGGCGTAGCCGGTGAGCCGTACGGCGAGGAAGGTACCATCCTTGTCGAGCGCCAGCTCGGCGTCGAAGTCGTGGTCGCGGCCGTGCTGGTCGGACAGGAAGCTGCCGCTGCGGTCGTCGGTCCATTTCACTGGCCGGCCGAGGATCTTCGAGGCGTGGAACATGCCGGCATATTCGGGGTAGGGCGACCCCTTCATGCCGAACGAGCCGCCGACATTGCCGGTGAGGATGCGCATCTGCGCCGGCTTGACGCCGAGCAGGGCGGCCATCTGGTGCTTGAGTCCGAACACACCCTGATTGCCGGCCTGGAAGGTGTAGCGGTCGCTCGCCTTGTCGTAGGCCGCGACAGCCGAGCGCGGCTCCATGGCGCAGACGACGATGCGGTTGCTCACCAGGTGCAAGCGCGTGACATGCGCGGCCTTGGCGAAGGCTTCCTCGACCTTGGGCGCGTCGCCGTAGTGATAGTCGGCGCAGACATTGCCGGGCACGTCGTCGAACACCACGGGCGCCCCGGCCTGGGCGGCCTCGCGCGCGTCGGTGACGGCGGGCAGGGCCTCGATGTCGATCACGACCGCCTCGGCTGCGTCCCTGGCCTCGGCCTGCGTCTCGGCGACCACGAAGGCCACCGGGTCGCCGACGAAGCGCACCTTGTCGGTGGCGAGCGAATAGCGGGTCGGCGTCTTCATCTGCGAGCCGTCGCGCTGCGGCACCATCATCACCGTCTTCAGCGCGCCATAGCCCGCGGCGTTGAGGTCGGCACCGGTCCAGACGCCGAGCACGCCCGGCATCCCGCGCGCTTCCTCTGTGTCGATGCCCTTGATGATCCCGTGCGCCATCTGGCTGCGCACCATCACGCAATAGACCTGGTTCTCCAGATTGACGTCGTCGCTGTAGCGGCCCTCGCCCTTCAGCAGGGTCGGGTCCTCCTGGCGCGGCACGGGCTGGCCGACTCCGAATTTCATCAAATCGAGATTATCCGCAGCGAAAGGCGCGTTCATGGGAACCCATTCTAAAAGAGGGGAAATTGGACCCTGATTATAGCGCAGGCGGGCATGGGCTGTGCTAGTGATTCGGGCATGTCGAACCTCGATCCTGTCACCTTGACCGTCATCCAGAACGGCCTGATCCAGGTCTGTAACGAAATGGACTTGGCTTTCGTCCGTGCGGCTTTCTCGCCGGTGATTTCCGAGGGCATGGACCGCTCCGACGGTATTTACGACGCGACCGACGGGTCCTTGATCGCGCAGGGCGAACTGGGGCTGCCGGTCTTCGTCGGCACCATGCAATTTTCGACCCGCGCCGTCATAGACCGGGTGAAGACCCACTATGCAGGAAAGGTGGAGCCGGGCGACATCTTCATCGTCAACGATCCCTACCTCGGCGGCACCCATCTGATGGACGTGCGGTTCGTCAAACCGTTCTTCCACAAAGGCGAGCTGTTCGCCTGGCTCGCCAACACCGGCCACTGGCCCGACGTCGGCGGCATGGTGCCCGGCGGCTTTTCGGCCAGCGCCACCGAAGTCGAGCAGGAGGGCTTGCGCCTGCCGCCGGTGAAATTCTTCAAGAAGGGCGAGATGGACCAGGAGATCCTCTCGATCATCCTCAGCAACATCCGCATTGCCGACCAGCGCATCGGCGACATCAAGGCCCAGGCCGCCGCGCTCACAACTGGCGAAGTGCGGCTGACCGCCCTGATCGACCGCTACGGCGCCGATGTGGTGCGGGCGGCGATCGCGGAAATGCGCCATCGCGCCGAGCGTCAGATGCGGGCCAAGATCGCCGGCATTCCCGACGGCATCTACGAGGGCACCTCGCAAGTCGACAGCGACGGCGTGGTCGACGAACCGCTCACGATCAAAATGAAGGTCACGAAGAAGGGCGAGACCCTCACCTTCGACATGACGGGCTCGAGCCCGCCCTGCCGTGGGCCGATGAACAGCGTCATCGCCACGACCAAGTCGGCGATCTATCTCGCCATCAAACACATCTTTCCCGACGTGCCGATCAACGCCGGCACCTTCGAGCCGCTGCAGATCGTCGAGCCCGAGGGGACCTTCCTTTATGCGAAGTATCCGCGGCCGGTCTCGGGTTGCGCGGCCGAGGTGAGCCAGCGCATCGCCGAGGCGGTGTTCGCCGCACTCACGCATGCGATTCCCGATCTTCTGTTCGCCGCACCCGCCGGCACGTCGGGCAATCTCGGCGTCGGCGGCTTCGATCCCGAGCGCAACCGCTCCTACATCATGTATCTCTTCACCGGCGGCGGCTATGGCGGCTTCCAGGGCGGGGACGGTCTCAGCAACGGCTGCTCGACCATCGGCATTTCCAAGATGCCGCCGGTCGAGGTGCTGGAGCAGTTCTATCCGATCCTGTTCGAGGAGTTCTCGCTGCGCGAAGGCTCGGGCGGCGCCGGCGAGTTCCGCGGCGGCTTCGGCATCAACTACGCCATCAAGCTGCGACGCGGCGAGGCGCGGGTTTCCATGGTGATGGACCACGGCCGTACCGGCCCGCAGGGTGCGCGGGGCGGCGGCGCAGGTGGTGTCAACACCGTGGCCGTGACGCAAAGCGGCAAGACCTACCGTCCGCCGCACCTTTCCAAGGACCAGGATATCGAGATCGGCGTCGGCGACGTGGTGCGCGTGTCGACGCCGGGTGGCGGCGGCTTCGGCGATCCGGCCAAGCGCGATCCGGTATCGATCGCCCGCGACGTCGCGCGCGGCTACTACACGCCCGAGCAAGCGCGCGAGAAGTTCGGAACGCGGCAAGCCGCGGAATGAGCCTGTTGCGCCGACAGGCGATGGCCCTGCCTCTGGTTGCGGCCGTTGCGGGCGAGGCCGTAGCCCAGACAACCTGGATCGCGGTGCAGGCCGCCGACAATTCCTTCCTGGTCGATATGCCGGGAACGCCCCTCTACAAGGTGATCGACACGACGACGCCCGCCGGCACGGCCTTCGTCTACCATTCCTACAGTCTGGAATACCGCAGGCTCTCCTTCGTGGCCCAGACGGCGCTCTATCCCGCCGACGTCGACGTGTCGCGGCCGCGCGCCAACCTGCAGATCGCGCTCGACGACCGCGGCCAGCGCCTCGAGGGTGGCAAATGGAGCAAGGTCGACTGGCGAGACATGCAGGGCGCCACGGCCGTCGAATCGATCGGCCCGATCGCCGGCGGCAGCGCGCTGCGCCAACTCTCGCTGCTGAAGGGCCGCCGCTTCGTGTCGCTGGGCTATCTTGCGCCCGCCGATGCCATGCGCGCGCCCGAGGCTGAACGCTTCTTCCGCTCGCTGAGGCTCACATGACATTGCCGCGCATAAAAGTCCTGGCGCTTGGGGGCACCATCGCCACGACGCCCGACGCCTCGGGCGCCATGCAGATGGGGCTGGGCGCCAACGATCTCGTGGCCGCGGTGCCCGCGCTCGCGACGCTAGCCTCGATCGATGCCGAGACGGTGTCGAAGGTCGGCAGCCATTCGCTGGGTTTCGACCAGATCCACGCGCTGGCGGCCAGGATCGCGGGGCTCGACGCCGATGGCGTGATCGTGACGCAGGGCACCGACACGCTCGAAGAGACGGCATTCCTGCTCGACCTGCTGCTCGATCGCGACATTCCGGTGATCGTGACGGCTGCGATGCGCAACCCCGCGCTCACTTCCCCCGACGGGCCGGGCAATCTTCTGGCCGCCGTGCGTGTGGCCTGCGATCCTTGGGTGCGCGCGCATGCGCGCGCGCTGGGCGTGATGGCGGTAATGCTGGACGAGATTTATGCCGCGTCCGACGTGCTGAAGGTCCATCCGACGCGGCTCAATGCCTTTGCCGCCCCGCAGACCGGCCCGCTCGCAGCCCTGGTCGAAGACCGCGTGGTGCCGCTCTCCTTGCCCGTGCGCGATGCGATGACTCACGCGCGCGCCCGGATCGGGTCCACGTCAGGTGGCAAGGAGCAGCCCGTGGCGCTCTTCTGGTTAGGGCTCGACGAGCCGGGCTATCTGCTCGAGGCAATGGTCGATCATCGCGACCAGCTGGGCTATCGCGGCGTCGTGATAGGCGCGATGGGCGGCGGTCACGTGCCCGAACGCATCGCACCGCTCGTGACGCAGCTCGCGAGCCTGCTGCCCACGGTCGTGTCGCCGCGTGCCGGCGCCGGTGGGCCGATGCTGCGGCAAACCTACGGCGGGCCGAGTTCCGAGATTGCGCTCCGTGGGGCGGGACTGATCTGGGGCGGCCGTCTGCAGCCGCTGAAGGCACGCGTGCTGCTGGAGACCTGCCTGCGGGGCGGGCTCGATCGTGCGGTGATCGCCGAGGTTTTCGCCGCCTGGGGTTAGATCAGGGTCGCGCCTGCTTCGCTTCGGCGAAGCCATGCATGCCCATGTGCCATTGCATCGCGACGATCAAGCCCTTGAGCGGCTGCAGCAGGCCCAACGAGAGCACGAGCACCAGCGGTAGCCAGATCGCGGCATGCGCCCAGTAGCTCGGCATGAAGGCGATCTCGACATACATTGCAAGCGGCACGACCAGATGGCCGACCAGTATGATGGTCAGGTAGGCGGGAAAGTCGTCGGCCCGGTGATGATGGAGCGGCTCGCCGCATTTCTCGCAAGCGTCGGCCACCTTCACGAAAGCGCGGAACAGATGGCCCTCGCCGCAGGCCGGACACCGGCCCAGCAGCCCCCGCAGCAAGTAGAGGCCGCCCTTCTCCGTTCGCGTATTCGACATCGATTCTCCCTTCCTCGTCGCCGCTTGTATGTCCTTACAATGGAACATACATTCAAGATCATCGAGAGGATATTGTATGGATTGGGTCCCTACATTGGGCGACCAGCCCGGACCGATCTACGCAAGCATCGTCGAGGCGCTGACTGGCGATATCGCCTCGGGCCGGCTCCATCGCGGCCAGCGGCTGCCGACGCACCGCGCGCTCGCCAAGGCATTGGGGCTCGATCTCACCACGGTGACGCGTGCCTACAATGAGGCGCGACGGCGTGGCCTCACCGAGGCGCGGGTCGGGCAGGGGACCTTCGTCGCCGAAAGCCGCGTGCATGCGCCGCGGGCGGCGGCGGCCGGGGTCGACTTCGACCTGTCGATGAACCTGCCACCCGAACCGATCGAGGCCGATCTCGAAGGCCGGGTGGCGCGCGGCCTTGCCGCCCTGCAGCGCGACTACGGCGTCTCCGATTTCCTGAGCTACCAGCAGGCGGGCGGCAGCGACGCCGATCGTGGTGTGACGGCCGATTGGCTGCGCCGCCGAGTGCGCACCGCCGAGGCGAGCCGGCTGGTCGTGTTTCCCGGCACGCAGACTGCGCTCACGGCGCTGTTGTTGACGCTCACCAGGCCGGGCGATGTCGTCCTGGTCGATCGTCTCACCTATCCTGGCTTCAAGGCGGCCGCCGCCGCGCTCGGCGTGCGCCTGGTCGGCGTACCGTCAGATGGCGAAGGCATGATCCCAGCTGCATTGGACGAAGCCTGCCGACGCCACGCGCCGAAGGCCGTGTATCTGATTCCCACGATCCACAATCCAACGACTCTCACGATCACGCCGGCCCGGCGCGAAGAGCTTGCCGGCGCGATTCGTCGAAACGACCTGTTGCTGTTCGAAGACGATGCCTACGGCAGCCTCGATCCCAAGGCCCAGCCGATCGCCACCTTGATTCCGGAGCGCAGCTATCTGGCGGTCAGCCTGTCGAAGTGCATCGCGCCTGGCCTCAGGGTGTCGTTCCTGCTCGTACCCGATCGTACCGCCGCCGCCATGCTCGGTAATACGCTGCGCACCGTGGCCCAGATGCCGGTGCCGCTGATGGTCGCACTGGTGATGCGCTGGCTGGCGGATGGCAGCGCCGACGCCATCATCGCCGCCATCACTGCCGAGGCTGCGGCAAGACAGAAGCTGGCGGCGAAGGCGCTTTCGGGTCAGACTTATGCGGCACATCCGAAGGGGCACCATGTCTGGCTCACCTTGCCGTCGACCTGGACCCGGGCCGAATTCGCAGCGCATGTCCAACGACAGGGGCTTGCCGTGGTAACCAGCGACAGTTTCAGCGTGGATGGCGATCCTCAGCATGCGATTCGCATTGCGCTGGGTGCCGCGCGCAATCGTTCCGAGCTGGTGGGCGCGCTCGATGTCCTGACGGTTGCGCTCAAGTCGCCGGCCTTCGCGTCGCGCATCGTCTGAGGAGGACGCCATGTTCGAAGCCTTCGATGCGGTCGTGCTGGCCCGGGCGCAGTTTGCCTTCACCGTTTCGTTCCATTTCATCTTCCCGTCCTTCTCGATCGGACTCGCGAGCTATCTCGCAGTGCTGGAAGGTCTGTGGCTGTGGACGGGACGGCAGATCTATCTCGACCTGTTCAAGTACTGGCTAAAGATCTTTGCACTGGCCTTCGGCATGGGCGTGGTCTCGGGCATCGTCATGGCCTACCAGTTCGGCACCAACTGGGCGGCCTTCTCCGACAAGGCGGGCCCGGTCATCGGACCGCTGATGGCCTACGAGGTTCTGACCGCCTTCTTCCTCGAGGCGGGCTTCCTGGGCGTCATGCTGTTCGGCATGAACCGCGTCGGCCGGACCCTGCACTTCGTCGCCACGCTGGCGGTCGCGGTCGGCACCTTCATCTCGGCCTTCTGGATCCTCTCGGCCAACAGCTGGATGCAGACGCCGGCGGGCTTCGCCGTCAATGCTGGCGGCCAGTTCGTGCCCGTCGACTGGCTGGCGCTGATCTTCAATCCATCCTTTCCCTACCGGCTGGTCCATACGGTGTTCGGCGCCTACCTCACCACGGCGCTGGTGGTGGGCGCGGTCGGCGCCTGGCACCTGCTGCGTGCAAAATCCGCTGAAGGCGGGGGCAACGACGGCGCGCGCGTCATGTTCTCGATGGCGATGGGCATGATCACGGTGGTGGCGCCGCTGCAAATCCTGGCCGGCGACCAGCAGGGCCTGAACACGCTCGAGCACCAGCCGGTCAAGGTCATGGCCATGGAGGGCCATTTCGAGAGCTACAACAGCGGCGCGCCGCTGGTGTTGTTCGGCTGGCCCGACCAGAAGGCCGGCATCACGCGTTATGCCGTCGATATTCCCAAGGGCTCGTCGTTGATCCTGAAGCACTCGCTCGACGCGCCGCTCGCCGGCCTCGACTCGGTCGATCGCAGCGAATGGCCGCCGGTGGCGATCGTCTTCTGGGCCTTCCGCGTGATGGTCGGCATGGGAATGCTGATGCTGGCGCTGGCCGCCTTCAGCCTGCTCGCGCGCATGAGACATCGGCTCTACGACTGGCCGCTGCTGCATCGCTTCGCCGTTGCGATGGGGCCGGCGGGCTTCGTGGCGGTGATCGCCGGCTGGGTGACGACGGAAGTCGGGCGCCAGCCCTATACGGTGCACGGCCTGCTGCGCACCGCCGATTCGGCCTCGCGGCTCGACGCGCCTGCGGTCGCGGCATCGCTGCTCGCCTTCATCGTCGTCTACTTCGTCGTGTTCGGCGCCGGCGTCTTCTACATTCTGAAGCTGATGAGCCAGCCGCCGCACCGCGGCGAGCAGGGTCCAGAACGCGGCCAGCCGGTGCGCGCGGCGGGTCTCACGCCGTCACCCGCCGTGGCCGAGTCTCTGGCGACCGGCCGGGAGGCCTGATCATGCCCTTCGCCTTCGATCTGCCCGCCATCTTCGCCTTCATCATCGCCTTCGCGATCTTCGCCTATGTCGTGATGGATGGCTTCGACCTCGGCATCGGCATCCTGTTTTCAGCCATCCCCGCCGGTCGCGAACGCGACAGCGCCATGAATTCCATCGCTCCGGTGTGGGACGGCAATGAGACCTGGCTGGTGCTGGGTGGCGGCGGACTGCTGGCTGCCTTTCCGCTCGCCTACAGCATGATCCTGTCGGCGCTCTATGCGCCGATCATCGCCATGCTGCTGGCCCTGGTCTTCCGCGGCGTCGCCTTCGAGTTCCGCTGGCGCGATCCCGGCCATCGGCCGTTCTGGGACTTCGCCTTCAACCTCGGTTCGGTGGTGGCCACGCTCGCCCAGGGCATCACGCTGGGCGCCCTGCTGCAGGGCATCGTGATCCGCGACCGTGGCTATGCCGGCGGCTGGTTCGACTGGCTGACGCCGTTCAGCCTGCTGGTCGGCGTGAGCCTTGTCTGCGGCTATGCGCTGCTGGGCGCCACCTGGCTGATCATGAAGAGCGAAGGGCCGCTGCAGGAACGCTGCTACCGGCTGGCGCTGCGGCTGGGCATCGCCGTTATTGTCGCCATGGCCGCGGTGAGCGCCTGGACGCCGTTCCTGCGCGACGCCTACTGGCTGCGCTGGTTCGCCTGGCCGCAGGTGCTGTTCACCGCGCAGGTGCCGCTGCTGGTGGTGATCGTCTCGGCCGTCTTCTTCTTCAGCCTCCGCCGGCGCCACCACTACACGCCCTTCCTGATGGCGCTTGGCCTGTTCACCCTGGGGCTCGCGGGCCTCGGCATCAGCCTCTATCCCTACGTTGTGCCGCCGGCGGTCTCGATCTGGGATGCCGCGGCACCCAACGTCAGCCTCAAGTTCATGCTGCCCGGCGTGCTGGTGATGGTGCCGATCATCCTCGCCTACACCGGCTATTCGTACTGGGTGTTCCGCGGCAAGACCGGCCATGAAGGCTACCACTGAGGTGAAGCCACCGGACGGGTTGATGCCCAAGGGGCGGCAGCTGCTGTGGTTCGTGGGCCTGTGGGCCGCCGGCGTCGGCGTGACCGCGCTGGTGAGCTACGGCATCAGATTCTGGCTGAAGTGACTGCTTGCATTGCCAGCATTTGCTCACGCTGATGTGATGTGCAGGTCCAGCAGGAATATGCTATAAATTTCAATAGGCTGGCGCTTGGACCGCGCCGGCCTTTTCCATTTCCGGCACGACCTCCCGCGGCACGCCCGCGGGTCGCCTATGGCCTGGTGCAGCCGCCGCGGGTCCTGACCCGCGGACAGTCCCAAGAACAACCCCGTCTCAACCACACGCCGAATAACGACGTGGGAACAGACACTTGACGACGCCCGGGAAACGGGCGCGCCGGGGTTCGTGTGATCGAAGAAATCGGGAGTAGTCTAAAAGCCTATGGAATCAGGCTTATCCCGGAATCCCGGACAGGGTCGCGGACAACACGAGTTACATTCAGGTGTCCGCAATTCTCGGGCAAAAAGCCCACCGTTACTGGCTGTCCGGCGTGCGGAGAGCCGGAATCGCAGGGGTAGACTTGGAGGAGGACTTCGGCGCGGAGTTACGCCGCGCGAGGCGGGACGATGGACGAACCTGGTGTCGTCCTGCTCTCAGGTCGTGCGCCTGTTCGGCCGGCAGTTGAAGGCCAGCGGTCGCGCGCTACCGCCGATCTCGCGCAGGGTGGCGAGATCGTCGCGCCCCGCCCATTCGTTGGTCGTGTCGACGTAGCGGAAGCCCTGATCGGTCGCCTGGTATTCGAGGCGCCAGGTCCTGCCGTCGAGCGTCACCGAGGCGCGGTTCTTGGCATAGACCACCGCCACTTCCTTGCGGCCGTCGCAGATGTAGGCAATGCCCTGTGGCGTCGGATCGTCGGGCGCGGGCCGGGGGATCAGGTTCGTCTGGGGTGGCTGCTCGGCGGTGCAGCCGGCCAACAGGGCAATCGCGACAATCGACAGGCGCTTCATCCTGCGCTTTCCTCCCATGGGCGGTACCTTAAGGAATTCGAGGGGACGTGCAAATGCCACTGTTCAAGCTGCGCGACGGTGCGGAACTCTACTACGAGAAGACTGGCAGCGGCCCGCCCTTGTTCCTGGTGCCGGGGCTGGGCGGCGACGGCCGGTTCTGGGAATCGAATGTGGCCGATCTCGCCAGGCATTTTACCGTCGTCGTGCACGATCACCGCGGCACGGCGCGCAGCACGCTGTCGAAGATCGCCTACAGTGTCGAGCAGATGGCGGACGACGCCCTGCAGCTCATCGAGGGGCTGGGCTACGCCAAGGTGCACTGGTGCGGCCATTCGACCGGTGGCGCCATGGGCCAGGTGCTGGCCATCGACCATCCCGACCGCATCGACCGGCTGGTGCTGAGTTCGACCTGGGCCAAGACCGATGCCTTTTTCCGCCGCCTGTTCGAGGTCCGCTCCCTGATGCTGCGCGAACTGGGGCCGGCCGCCTATCTGAAGGCAAGTGCGCTGGCGCTCAACATGCCGTCCTGGGTGCGCGATCATGATGCCGATCTTCTGGCGGCCGAGGCCAAGGCCTTGGAAACCATCCCGATTCCGGAAATCGTGCTGTCGCGCATCGCCGCCATCGTGGCCCACGACCGCCGCGACGGGCTGCAGAAGGTGCGGGTACCCACCCTGGCGATCTGCGCCCGCGACGACACCGTGACGCCGCTCTATTTCACCGAGGAGCTGGTGCGCCTTGTTCCGGGTGCCCGGGCCTATGTGCTGGCCGACGGCGGCCACGCATATCCGAACGTGCACGGCGCGGAGTTTCGTCGTGTAATGACCGCCTTCCTGTTGGAGTCCTGACACCCATGAATATTGAGCCCAAGATCGCCGCCTTCGCCCACGAACTGACCGCCATCCGGCGCGACATCCACGCCCATCCCGAACTCGGCTTCGAGGAGGAGCGGACCAGCACCATCGTGGCGGAGAAGCTGAAGGAGTGGGGCCTGGAGGTGACGACGGGGATCGGCAAGACCGGTGTCGTGGGCACCATCAGGGTCGGCAACAATCCGCGCGCCATCGGCTTGCGCGCCGACATGGATGCGCTCCCGATGGATGAGCTCAACACCTTCGACCATCGCAGCACGCACAAGGGCCGCATGCATGCCTGCGGCCACGACGGCCACACCACCATGCTGTTGGGCGCCGCCAAGTATCTTTCGGCGACGCGCAACTTCGACGGGACCGTGCACCTCATCTTCCAGCCGGCCGAGGAAGGCCGCGGCGGCGCCGAGGCGATGGTGAAGGACGGGCTGTTCGACAAGTTTCCCTGCGAACAGATCTTCGGCATGCACAATCGGCCGAAACTCGACGTCGGCAAGTTCGCCATCCGCTCCGGCCCGCAGATGGCGGGCGGCGGCCTGTTCGACATCCACATCACCGGCAAGGGTGCGCACGGCGCGCGGCCGGAGACCGGCATCGACCCGGTGATCATCGCCACCCAGATCATATCGGCACTGCAGAGCGTGGTGTCGCGCAACGTGGCGCCGCTCGATTCGGCGGTGATCTCGGTGACGCAGATGCATTCCGGCGACGCCTACAACGTCATCCCGCAGGAGGCCGTCCTGCGCGGCACCATCCGCGCGTTTCGCAAGGAAACGATGGCGTTGATCAAGGAACGCATCGAGACCATCTCCGCCGGCATCGCCCGGACGCTGGGTGGGACTGCGAAAGCCGACGTACGGGTGGCTTTCCCGCCGCTGGTCAACGACAAGGATGCGGTGAAGTTCATTGCCGATGTCGCCGCCGAAATCGTCGGTCCCGAGAACATGAACCGCGAAGGACCGTACGTCATGGCCTCCGAGGACTTCTCCTACATGCTGGAGAAGGTGCCCGGCGCCTTCATCAACATCGGCAACGGCGGCGGCGAGGGCGGCTGCGAGGTGCACAATCCCAGCTACGACTTCAACGACGAGATCCTGACGCTGGGCGCCACGCTGTGGTCGCGCGTGGTCGAGACCAAGCTCGCGAAGGACGCGCGATGAGGGTCGCGCGGTGACGGACAGCGCCACCAGCGCCCGGCACTGGCTGCTCCGGGACCTGCCCTATGCCCTGATGCTAGTGCTGGCGGTCGGCGGCATCGTGCTCACTAGCTTCCGCGGTCCAACGACCTACTATTATTGGATGGCGCTGGCGCCGATCTATGGATTGATCTGCGTGATCTCGGGATGGGGCAAGCTCGAGACCGGCGCCGAGCGCATGCAGTTGGTGCTGACCCAGGCGCTGCACTGGTTCGCCCTGGTGGCGGCGATGTGGCTGATGTTCCTCCCTGAGGTGCGCGGCGTCGTCAACGACAACGCGACCAGCCTCGCCCTGCTGATCCTGCTCGCACTCGGCACTCTCCTGGCCGGCGTGCATGCCCGGGTATGGCGGATCAGTCTGGTCGGCGTCTTTCTGGCGGCGTCGGTCCCGGCGGTGGCGTGGATCCAGGAGTCGGCCATGCTGCTCCTGGTCGGCGTGCTGCTGGCGATGGGGGTCGTCGCTGTTTTCTGGTGGCTATGGCGTCGCGAGACCGGGCGGTTGTGAACGGGATCGTCCTCTGGAGCGACTATGTGAGTCCCTATGCCTTCGTCGCCAAGGCATGGGCCTATGAACTCGAGGCCGATTACGACATCTCCGTTCTGTGGCGGCCCTATACGCTTGATATCGCTTCGTTCCAGGGCTCGGTGGCCGAGCGCGATGCCCATCACTGGCGGCGGGTGCGCTACGCCTACATGGACGCGCGACGCTACGCCAACAAGCAGGGGCTCACCCTGATGGGGCCGAAGAAGATCTTTTTTGCCCGCCCGATCAATGCCGGCATGCTCTATGCCCAGAAGCATGGCGTCTTCCGCGGCTACAACGATCGCGCCTTCGATCTCTTCTGGCGGCGCGAACTCGACCCCGAGAGTCCGGAGGCGGTTGCCGCGGCACTGGTTGCGGCGGGCGCCCCGGCGGGCTTCGAGGCCTTCCTCGCAAGCGACGGCGGGGCCGAGCACGACCGCCTGCGCGGCGAGGCTGAAGCCTCGGGCGTGTTCGGCGTGCCGACCTATTCCTTCGACGGAGAACTGTTCTGGGGCGGCGACCGCATCGGCCTGCTGCGCGAACGGCTCGACGAGAAGGGTGTGAAGCGGCGCAGGCTCACCAATTGAGCCAGATCAAGCGGGGCGCGCCGACGAGGGGCTAGCATTGGCTGTCTCTGGTCAAATGAGTAACCACGCCATGCTCAAGCCCAAACGCCCCCGTACCTGGATCGTCGTCGCCGACGGTGCCCGTGCCCGTTTCTTCGAGCCGAGCGATGATGGCAAGAAGTTCGTCGCCGGCCGTCAGGCCGACATGGTCTCACCGGAAAGCCGCGGCCATGCGCGCGACCTCAAGAGCGACAAGCCGGGGCGCGGCTATGCGGCGGCGGGGGCCAGTGCTCGCCATGCTTTCGAGCCGGCGCACGATCCGCACAAGCTCGAGAAGCACAAATTTTCTGCAGCCCTTGCCGAAGTACTCGATAGCGCCTGCGAACGCCGTGCGTTCGACCGGATCATCCTCGTTGCGCCGCGCCGCAGCCTTGGCGAACTGCGCGGCCTGCTGAGTGCGCGCGTGCAGCGCTGCATCGGCAAGGAGGTCGCCAAGGACCTGACCAACGAGACGGCGGCCAGCCTTTGGCGGCGCCTCCAGACCGTGGTGAAGCCAACCCTTTGAACGGGTAGACCGCCCGCTGGGAGAGGCGATGAAGTTCGAGAACCGTGCCGACGCGGGCCGCAGGCTTGCCGCGGCACTCGGCGTCTACGCCGAGCGACGTCCCGTGGTGCTCGCACTGCCGCGCGGCGGCGTGCCTGTGGCCGCCGTCGTGGCCAGGGCGCTGAAGGCGCCGCTCGATCTCGTCCTGGTCCGCAAGATAGGGACGCCAGGGCAGCCCGAACTGGCGCTGGGCGCGGTCGTCGACGGTGCGCATCCGACGATCGTGTGCAACGCGGAGATTCTGACCGCGACCGGGACGAGCGCTGCGGAATTCGACGCCATTGGCCGGCGGGAATTGGCGGAAATCGAACGCCGACGCGCCCGCTACCTGGGCAAGCGGGCGCCGCTGGACATCGCCGGGCGCGTGGTCATCGTGGTCGACGACGGCATCGCGACCGGCGCAACCGTGCGGGCGGCGCTGCGGGTGATCCGTGAGCGCGGCCCGGCCCGGCTCGTGCTGGCCGTTCCCGTCGCGGCACCGGATGCGTTGAAGTCGTTGCGCAAGGAAGTCGACGCGACGGTCTGTCTGGCGACCCCGGAGAAGTTTCGCGGCGTCGGTCAGTTCTACGATGATTTCCGCCAGGTGACCGACGAAGAGGTCATGGATCTCCTGGCCCGCGCGCCGATCATGCCAGCATAATAATCTCATGCCCTATGCGTCGAACCACGCCCTTCCGCCGTCGGTGCGCAATCATCTGCCGTCGCCGGCGCAGGACATCTACCGCGAGGCCTTCAACCATGCTTGGCAGACCTATGCCCTCGATCCGCGACGCGAGGAAATTGCCCATCGGACGGCCTGGTCGGCCGTCAAGCATCGCTACGCCAAGGGCGAGGACGGGCAATGGCACGCGCGCTGCTAGAGGTGCGGGGCGGGATGACCTCCTAGGCCTCGGGTGGACGATCGAGCGTGCGGTCGATGCGCTCGTGCAGGGTCTTCACGGCGCCGCGCTGCTTCTGCGCCCGCTCCTTGAGCAGTCGCTTGGCCCGGCGGAAGGCGTCGTTGACCGCGAACTGCGGGCTGGAGAACCGGGCGTCGGCCTGCGGCGTGTGGTCGACGTTGATGTCGATGCCGCCCGGCAAGGTCAGGTGGATGTTGGCGCTGAAAAGGCCGCTGCTACGGTGATGCTTGTCGGGAACCTTGATCGCGATATGGCAGGCGGTCAGCCGGCCATACAGTTGTTCCAGCGCATCGACATGCTCGAGGATCAACTGCCGCAGCGCATCGCTCGTGTCGCCGCCCTGAAAGCTGATCTTGAGACGCGTTTCCATGTCGATCCTCCCTTGTACTGACTGACACTATGAACTTGGGATGCGCATATCTGGTTGCAAGCGGGTCTAGCGCGCTGCCGCAGGCAGGCCGCGCGCTGCGAGATAGGCCTCCAGCGCGGTCGTCCACAGCGGTGGCGCCGAACTGATCTGGTGGCCGTTGAGGCTGGTGGGCGGCGCATATTCATTGAATGCGCCCTTGCCGCCTGCCGCCTCGAACGCGGCGAAATTTCCGCGGCTGTGCGACAGCGGATA
>JAUXST010000545.1 GCA_030679805.1 Reyranella sp.
CGATCCCGGCGGCGAGGCTCGAATAGAGCAGCGTGTTGTTGATGTAGACCGAACTGTCCCCCAGTACGCGCGCATAGTGGGCAAGGGTGTAGCCGTCGGGCAGCGGGCTGAACGACCACACGGTGGCGAACGACAGCAACAGCAGGCCGATATGCGGGGCCAGCACCAGCACCAGGATCAGGATCACGACGGCATAGGCCAGCGCCGATTCGCGCGGCTTGAGCTTGCGCCGGGCGAGGCCGCCACCGCCGCGCTGAGTGGTGGCGTAGTCCTTGCCCTTCAGTACAAGCACCGAGGCCCACATGGTGGCGACGGCGACGCCGATCAGCACGACCGAGATCACGTATCCCATCGGGTCGTCGATGCCGATCGAGGTGATGCGGAGATAGGCCTGCGGCGCCAGCATCTCCTTGACGTTGAGCAGCAGCGGCGTCGCCACGTCGTCGAACACTTTCACGAACACCAGACTGGCGCCGGCGATGAAGCCGGGCAGGGCCAGCGGCAGCGCGATGCGGCGGAACAGCCTGAGGCCGTGCGAGCCGAGGTTTTGTGCTGCTTCCTCCATGGAACGGTCGATGTTGCGCAGCGCCGCCGAAAGATTCACCAGGATGAAGGGGAAGTAGTGGATCGCCTGCAGGAAGATGACGCCGTTCAGCCCTTCCATGAAGCCGATCTTGATGCCGAACCACTCGTCGAGCAGCAGGTTCACGCTGCCATTGCGCCCGAACAGGAGCTGCATCGCCACGGCGCCGACGAAGGGCGGCATGACCAGGGGCAGAAAGCCCAGCGTCTGCACCAGCATGGCACCGCGGAACTCGAAGCGTGTCGTCAGGTAGGCGAGCGGCAACGCGAGCACCGAGGCCCAGACGACCGTCATCGCCGAGACATAGACCGAGTTCCAGAACGAGCGGACGAAGAGGTCGGTGCGCGCGAAGTCGAGGAAGTTGACCAGTGTCAGGGCGCCGCTGCCCTTTTCGGTGAAGGCGACATAGACCACGGTCGCCACCGGCGCGACCAAAAACACCCCGAGGAAGAGGGCGATAACCAGGGCCAGGATG
>JAUXST010000550.1 GCA_030679805.1 Reyranella sp.
CGCAGCAGGGTGGCGAAGTGGCCGCTCATCGGCGCCACCACCAGCACCTTGGGATCGCGCCGGGCGGTGTCGCGCCGGAAATGGACGAGGTCGCAGAACGGCTTGCGCAGCAGGAGTTCTTCGTTGACCTCAACGGTCTCGTTGCCGATCTGCGTGGTCGCGAGGCCGAAATGGGGCTTGCCATAATTCTGGGTCAGCCGCGCCACGATCTCGGCGCCCGCCGCCACCGACTTGCCAATCCAGGTCTCGGACAGCGGATTGTAGGGGCTGGAATAGGCCTGCTCGAGGGCATTGGCCCAGAGCCGGACGGGATTGGCGAGCTGCCGCTGGAATTCATAAGCGTGATAAAGCATGTGGGCGCGGATTGTACGCTGCCGCAACTGCTTGTCACTTCAATAGTGCAGCGCACAAATTGAATTAATTCAACGGCTTAGAGCAACCGTCCCACGGCTGTCGCGATCGCCTCGGCCTTGGCGTCGTGGGTGAAATGGGTGACGAAGCGGCCGTTGCGGTCGAGCAGGTAGACGATCGAGGAGTGGTCCATCAGGTAGGGCCCGCCATCCTTGCCCGGTACCTTCTGGTAGTAGACGCGATAGGCGCGGGCCGCGGCGGCGACCTGCTCGGGGGTGCCGGTGAGGCCGATGAAGGTCGGGCCGAAGTTGGTGACGTAGCCTTTGAGCAGCGCCGGCGTGTCGCGCTCGGGATCGACGGTGATGAGGACCAGGTTCACCTTGTTGGCGGCATCCGGGCCCAGTTTCTCGATCGCCGTTTCCATCAGCAGGAGCGAGGTCGGGCAGACGTCGGGACAGTAGGTGAAGCCGAAGTAGATCAGGGTCGGCTTGCCCTTGAGGCTGTCGCTGGTGACGGTACGGCCGTCCTGGTCGACCAGCGTGAAGGGTCCGCCGATGCTGGGACGGCCGCCCTGCAAGGCATCCCAGCCGATCCAGCCTGCGGCCAAGGCCAGGGTTGCAATCCAGACACCCAGCAGGGCCTTCATGGTACGCGACATGGGCGGGAACATGGGCCGTGCCCGGTGCCTCGACAAGCCGGACCGGTGGTCGCACAACGGAAAGCAATGA
>JAUXST010000576.1 GCA_030679805.1 Reyranella sp.
GGGAAAACAAGGCCCCCGCCGGCGCCGATATAAAAGCCCTGGAAGGGCACAAAATCATCGGCCGCATGCACTACGCTGGGCAAGGCGGCCAAAGCCATGGCGACTAATAGAGATTTTTTCACGTGTGTCTCCCCCTGTTGATGGTCGGCGACCAATGATCAAAATGCGGCAGCACCTTGAAAGTTCCGTCGCTCGCGCAAATTTGTCCGCCTCCAGACATTTTTTCGACCAGGGCAACCTGCCCAGGCGTTCGACGTTGGGAAGTCGCAGTCGTCCGTTCGCCGCTTCCCCCGCGTAACGCCGCTGTCGAGCCCGCCCGTCACGTTCATCCCGGGGCGGGCTCGTTAATTTTGGCGGCGAGAATTTTGGCGGCGAGGCCTACCTCACCAGCAATCGCGCCCGCCCTGCTCATCACTCTCGCCCGGCAGCATTTCGACCGGCAATCTTGTCGCCAGGTTGCCGAGCACGATGGGCAGCCTATTGCCGGCATTCCATCGATGCAGAAAATTGTCCGCGATGGCTGCCGTGGTCAAGCGATGTAATTCTCGCTGCGAGCAACTCGCAGTGAGAATCGTTTCATACGCGCGCATTCGAAACGGAACCGTCGGTTGGTCTTCAACCGTGACACCAAAGCTTCTACAAACGGCGAACGGCCGACCGGCGTCATGTGTAGCTTCGGGGCCCCGGAGCCCAAGAAGTATGCCTCTCCATTGGACCATCGATCCCGAATTCCGCTTCGTCAGCGTCGTTGCCAAGGGTGATGTGAGCCGTTTGGAGGTCGAACAGCTGCTCGATGAGATGGCGTCGCGCGAGGCGATGGCCTACCGGAAGCTTTTCGACGGCTGGGACGGCGACACGGCCATGGGATCTGAGGACCTGCTGGCACTGGGCGTGCGCATGCGGGCCCATCATGCGCTGGGACCGATGGGGCCCCTGGCCCTCGTCCTGCCGGACAAGAAAGCCGAAATCGTCGTGCCCATCCTCGGCATGCTCGCCGCGGCCGACCGTCCGATGCGGATCTTCGAAACGTCCCAGAAGGCGCGACGCTGGCTGGTGTCGCTTGGAGGGCCCTTATCGCGCTCCGTTTAGGCCGCTCGCCTACGGTGCCGGCAATGTTGTGCCGGCATCGTCCAAGGCCAGCTCCGCGGAACCGTTATCGACGCCCATGACGCGGCGTGCGCTGGCTCCTCTCCCTCCTGGCCGGCGTGGTGCTACTCGTCCCGCTTCCGGGATCGGCGGAAGCAGCCGGGCCGTTGCTGCCGGTGCTCGCCCCTCTCCGCCTTGGGGCAACACCTACGAAATCCCGATCGAAGGTTTTCCGACGCGCGTGCGATTGGCCAACGCCGACACACCGGAACCCGGCTCGCGCGCAAAATGCGCCGAGGAGCTGGACCGGGGCAACCGCGCCACCGCCTTCGTGCGCGAGCTGCTGAACGCGCGCACCGTGGCCGTGTTCCCGACCGGCAAGCTCGACAAATGCCGCCGCGTGCTCGCCACCCTCACGATCGACGGCGAGGACCTGGGCGGGCTGCCGATGAAGAACGGACTTGCGCGGTGGTATGAAGACATGAGGAGAGTGAAGATATGATCGGCGCGCACCACGCCGCGACAGGGGATTTTTCTCCCATAATCCTGCTGAACCTGAAAATGGAAGAGTCGTGACCCAGATCAGCCTGCAGAACCCACTGTTCGCCACCTACGCCATCGCCGCCACGCTGATGATCCTGAAGGCCGTCGGCATGTCGTGGCTCACCGTCGTGCGCATGATGCAGGAGAAGGGTGGCTACCGCTCGCCGGAAGATCTCCGGAAGACTCCGCTCAACCCCGCGCCCGACCCGAAGCAGCTTGCGCCCAACGAGCGCGTGGAACGCGTCAGGCGGATCCAGATGAACGATCTGGAGAACCTGCCGTTCTTCCTGGTCGCGGGCTTCCTCTACATCCTCACCGAGCCGTCGCTGCTGCTGGCGCGTCTGCTGCTCTACGGCTACGTGGCGTCGCGCCTGCTGCACTTCGCGGCCTATTTCACCGCCCAGACCCACGACATGCGCGCCACCCTCTGGAGCGTGGGCTCGTTCATCCTGATCTTCATGACCGTCAAGACGCTGCTCGTGGCGCTGGGCCTGTGACGGCGCGGCCTCAGGCGATGGCCACGCCGGCGAAGACGATCCAGAGGCCGATCCCGCCGAAGACGACCGCGGCGGCGGTGCGGACGACCTTCATCGGCACGATCCGCGTCACCGCCTCGCCCAGGAATACCGCTGGCACGTTGGCCAGCATCATGCCCGCCGTCGTGCCCACGGTGACCAGCGCCACGTTCTGGAAGCGGGCCGCCAGCAGCGAGGTGGCGATCTGGGTCTTGTCGCCGATCTCGACCAGGAAAAAGGCGATCAAGGTCGTGAGGAACACGCCGCCCGCCGAACGCGCGCCCGCGCCCTCGTCCTCCTTGTCGGGGATCAGCGCCCACGCAGCCATGGCAAGGAAGGCCACGCCCAGCACGATCTGGAAAGTCCGTCCCGTGAGCCACTGGGCGATGAGGTAGCCGAAGCTGGCGGCGAGCGCGTGATTGAGGAGCGTCGCGGCCAGGATGCCCAGCACGATCGGCAGCGGCTTGCGGAACCGGGCGGCCAGCACGATGGCGAGGAGCTGGGTCTTGTCGCCGATCTCGGCGATGGCGACGACGGCGGTGGAGGTGAGCAGGGCTTCCATTGAACGACATCCGGGGGCCGAGACGGTGCGACGACACAGAACCCCCGTCGACCCGGTCCGGGATCCTCTGTCGTCGGTCTGGCCAATTCGGACTGTCAGGTCCGTCGCCGGCGCCATGGCCGAAGCCAAGTTTGTTGACGCAGGCTCCGCGGAAGACGCGGACGGTTACTCCCCGAGAACGGCCGGGCTTCTAGCAGGCCGCCTCCACGAATTCCACCCTCATGAGTTCCACAGTGTAGGCGAGCCGCAGACGACGACCCGCCGCCCCTTGGCCGTGAGCGAGGGCCGGTCGTCGTGGAGTTCCAGCAGGTCGTCTTTCACGAGCTGCTCCACGGCAGCCCCGCTCAGGCGGCTGGGGTCGGGGGACGGTGCGCAAAGGGCCCGCAGGGCGTCCCACTGGAAGCGGTCCAAAGTGTCGGCGATGTCGGTCGGCTGCATGGCAGCATTAGGCACGGTCCGCCTTGTCGATCAGGTGAAAAAACTGTGACAAGATCATGATTTTATTGGCTTTTTATTAAAAAATTCATTTTTTAGATGCAGAACCATCGCCGTGACACCTTACTTTATGAATAAAATGAGAAATAATTTCTAATACACTGTTTTTACTAGATCTTTCTCACAGCACCCCTCTTCGCACAGGCTGCGACCCGACGCGGCTGGCGGCCGGCTCCGGGGTTGGCTAGACAGGGGCCGAGATGAAGAAGCCAGCCGCCAAGTCCTTGCCCGATCCTCTGCGCCTCACCGCACGCCAGGGCAAAAAAGGCGACGAGATCGTCGTCTGGCTCGACGGCAAGGGCACCCGGCCCAAGCGCATCGGCTCGGTCAACCGCCGGCTGGCCTTGGATGCGCGCCGCTACGGCCAGGACCTGGTCGGCGATCTGGTCGACACCGCCCTCCTCGAGGTCGACCGCCGCCTGACGCCCCGCGCGCCCCGGCAATAGCGCAACGCCCCCGCGCCCATGGCGATCGAGATCGAGCGGAAATTCCTCCTGGCCGGCGATGGCTGGCGCCCGCTCGTCGTGCGCCAGGAGCGGCTGCGCGACGGGCTGCTCGTAGCCACGGCCGACCGCAAGGTGCGCGTGCGGATCTACGACGCGAAGGCCACCCTCACCGTGAAAGCCAAGGCCGGCGGCATCCACAACGCCGAATACGAATACGAGATCCCGCGCGCCGATGCCGAGGAGCTGCTGGCCCAACATTGCGACGGCAACCTGCTGACCAAGATCCGGCACTATGTGCCGTACAAAGGGTTCATGTGGGAGATCGACGTCTACGAGGGCCTGCTGGCCGGCGTCGTACTGGCCGAGGTCGAGATCCCGCGCGACGACACCGATGTGCCGCTGCCGCCCTGGATCGGCGCCGAAGTGACCGGCCAACCTGAATACAAGAAGATCAACCTGCAGATGGCGCGGCGGGCCGAACTCGCGGCGGCAAAGGCTGTCCCCTAGAGTATGAGCGAGCCAGAGGCTCGCGATCCGGAAGATCATGAAAGCGATCGGCGCCGCCTGGCTGATCTGGATCAAACCAACCGTCGTCCAACGGAGGAATAGTCGACCCTGACGGATCCGGGCCGGGCCGGCCTCGTGCCTTCCCAGTGTCCGGTCAACGCGCCAAGGGGAATTCCATGACCGCACAGGATCGCCTCGTCGTCTGGTTCGAGGCCCTCGGTCGCCAGGACGTCCCCCGCGTCGGCGGCAAGAACGCCTCGCTCGGCGAGATGGTGCATCACCTCGGCGCGCGCGGCGTCGTGGTGCCGCCGGGCTTCGCCACGACGGCCGAGGCCTATTGGCGCTTCGTCGACGCCAACGGCCTGCGCGAGACGATAGCGGCAACGTTGCGCGAGCTGGCCGACGGCAAGGCGACGCTGGCCGAGACCGGACAGACCCTGCGCCGCGCCTTCCTGCGCGGCGACTGGCCGGCGGACATGGCCGAGGCCATCGCCCGCGCCTATCGCGGCCTTTGCGATCGCATCGGTCGCGCCGATGCCGACGTGGCGGTGCGGTCGAGCGCCACCGCGGAGGACCTGCCCGACGCGAGCTTCGCCGGACAGCAGGAGACCTTCCTCAACATCCGCGGCGAAGCGGCCCTGCTGGAGGCCTGCCGCCGCTGCTACGCCTCGCTCTTCACCGATCGCGCCATCAGCTACCGGCAAACCAAGGGCTTCGACCATCTCAAGGTGGCGCTGTCGATCGGCGTCCAGGCCATGGTGCGCTCCGACCTCGGCGGTGCCGGCGTGATGTTCACCATCGACACCGAGACCGGCTTCGATCGTGTCGCCGTCATCGATGCCGCCTGGGGTCTGGGCGAGAACGTGGTGCAGGGCTCGGTCGATCCGGACTCGTACCAGGTCTTCAAGCCGCTGCTCGCCGACGCCGCGCTCCGGCCGATCATCGAGAAACGACGGGGCGGGAAAGCGCAGAAGATGATCTACGCCGAGGGCGGCGACAGCCCGACCCGCAACGTGCCGACCTCGCGGGCGGAGCGCGAGGCCTTCGTCCTGTCCGACGACGACGTGCTGACGCTCGCGCGCTGGGCCCTGGTAATCGAGGACCACTACGGCTGCCCGATGGACATCGAGTGGGCCAGGGACGGTCAGAGCGGCCGGCTGTTCATCGTGCAGGCACGGCCCGAGACGGTGCAGTCGCGCCGCAGCACGGGCGAATACCGCACCTATCGGATCAAGTCGAAGGGCCGCAAGCTGGCGACCGGCCTCAGCATCGGCGAGGCGGTGGTGACGGGCCGCGTCTGCCTGATCGAGAGCGCCCATGACATCGACCGCTTCGTCGACGGCGCCATCCTGGTGACACACAACACCGATCCCGACTGGGTGCCGATCATGAAGCGGGCGGCGGCGATCGTGACCGACCGCGGCGGGCGCACGTCGCACGCCGCCATCGTCAGCCGCGAGCTGGGCCTGCCTGCCGTCGTCGGGACGGGCAATGCCACGCACCTGCTCCATGGCGAGCAGGAAGTGACGGTGTCCTGCGCCGAGGGCGACCAGGGCTTCGTCTACGAGGGGGCCGCCGACGTCGAGACGGAGCTGCTCGACCTCCACGACGTCCCCGCCACGAAGACAAAGATCATGCTCAATCTCGCCAACCCCGCTGCCGCCTTTCGCTGGTGGCGGATTCCCGCCGACGGGGTTGGCCTCGCGCGCATGGAATTCGTCGTGAGCAACCACATCAAGGTGCATCCCATGGCGCTGGTCAACTTCGACACGCTGCAGGACGCCGAGGCGAAGCGGCAGATCGAAGCGCTCACGGCGGGCTATGAAAGGAAGACCGACTACTTCGTCGACCGCCTGGCACTTGGCCTCGCCCGCCTCGCGGCCTCGCAATACCCCCGGCCCGTCATCATCCGCATGAGCGACTTCAAGACCAACGAATACGCCAACCTGATCGGCGGCTCCGCCTTCGAGCCCAAGGAAGAGAACCCGATGATCGGGTTTCGCGGCGCGTCGCGCTACTACTCGCCGCGCTATCGTGAGGGATTCGCCCTGGAATGCCGGGCCATCCTGCGCCTGCGCGAGGAGATGGGATTCAGGAACGTGATCGTCATGATCCCGTTCTGCCGGTCGGTGGCGGAAGCCGACCGCGTCCTCGCCGTCATGGCCGAAAACGGGCTGCGGCGCGGCGACAAGGGACTCGAAGTCTACGTGATGTGCGAGATCCCCTCGAACGTCATCCTCGCCAAGGCCTTCGCGGAGCGTTTCGACGGCTTCTCGATCGGCAGCAACGATCTCACCCAGCTCACGCTGGGCGTCGATCGCGATTCCGAGGCCCTGGCCGACCTGTTCGACGAACAGGACGATGCGGTGAAGTGGATGATCGAGAACGTCATCCGAGAGGCGCACAAGGCCGGCGCCAAGATCGGCCTGTGCGGCCAGGCGCCCAGCGATCATCCGGAGTTCGCCGAATTCCTCGTCGACTGCGGCATCGATTCGATTTCCGTCAGTCCGGACAGCTTCCTCGCCGTGAAGCAGAAGGTCTCGGCAGCGGAAGCAAGACTGAAAAGTCGAGTGCCGGCTTCCCTTGCGCCCTCACCGGGCGCATGACGCGGTGGGTTCCTTGCCCTACCATCACCTCACGTCCAAGCCGCAGGAATGGCCCGTCCGATGACCAGGAAGAAGCACAAGCGCGGTCCCGTGCGAGACGACGACGACGGCGACGAGGCCTACGAAGCAACGCTGCGCACCCTGCAGATCGAACTGGTGAAGACGCAGCGGCACATCATCCGGCACGGCCACAAGGTGCTGATCCTGTTCGAAGGCCGCGACGGCAGCGGCAAGGACGGAACGATCAAGCGCATCGTCGAACATCTCAGCCCGCGCGAGACGCGCGTCGTGGCGCTCGGCAAGCCGTCCGACCGCGACCAGACCTCGTGGTACTTCCAGCGCTATGTGCGCTACCTGCCGGCGGCGCAGGAGATGATCCTGTTCAATCGAAGCTGGTACAATCGCGCCGGTGTCGAGCATGTCATGGGATACTGCACCGGCTCCGAGTACGAGGCCTTCCTCGAATCGGTGGTGCCGTTCGAGCACATGCTGATCGAATCCGGCATCCAGATCATCAAGTACTACCTCGACATCGGCCGCAAGGAGCAGAAGAAGCGCCTCGACGACCGGCGGACCGATCCGCTCAAGCAGTGGAAGGTGAGCCCGGTCGACCGCGCCGCCCTGAAACACTGGGAGGCCTACACCGAGGCGCGGGACGAAATGCTGCGGCGCACCTCCAGTCCGCTGTCGCCGTGGATCGTGGTCCATGCCGACGACAAGCGCAGCACGCGCCTGAACGTCATCCGCGACATGCTGGCCCGCATCCACTGCCCCGACGGCGACAAGCATCTCGCCATGCCTGACCGCGAAGTAGTGTTCCCCTACGATACGGCCACCGCCAAAGCCGGCTGGCTGGCGAAATGAGCGCCGCCACGATCCAGGAAAGGTTGCAAGGCGAACTCGAGCGCCACCTGGTGCCGCGCGACTTCGTCTGGGGCGTCTCGACATCGAGCTACCAGATCGAGGGCGCCGCCGCCGTCGATGGGCGCGGCCCCAGCGTGTGGGACGGCTACAGCCGCGTTCCCGGCCATGTCGCCAACGGCCACACCGGCGACGTCGCCTGCGATCACTATCACCGCTACGCCGAGGACACCGCCCTGATGCGTGGCCTCGGCGTGAACGCCTACCGCTTTTCCGTGGCGTGGCCGCGCGTCCTGCCCGCCGGCCGGGGTGCGGCCAACGAAGCGGGGCTCGCCTTCTACGACCGGGTGATCGACGGCGTGCTGGCGGCGGGGATCGAGCCCTGGCTCTGCCTCTACCACTGGGACCTGCCGCAGGCGCTGCAGGACCAGGGCGGATGGCTCAACCGCGACATCGCGGGCTGGTTCGCCGACTATGCGACGCTGGTCGCGCGCCGCTTCGGCGATCGCGTGAAGCGCTTCGCCACCTTCAACGAACCGGGAGTCTTCACGCTGTTCGGCTACGGCCTCGCCTGGCACCCGCCGGGCCTCACCGATCCGGCCGCCCTGCACCAGGCCATCCATCATGTGAACCTGGCGCATGGCGCGGCGGTCGATGCGTTGCGCGCCCACGTCGCCTCGGCGTCGATCGGCGCCACCCACAGCGTGCAGCCCGCCCGCCCGGTCGATCACACCGCAGCCGACGAGGCGGCGGCGACGCTGCTCGACGAATACTGGAACAAGGCCTTCGCCGAGGCGCAGATCCTCGGCCACTATCCGCCGGCACTGGCGCGCGCCGTCGAACCCTACGTGCAGGCCGGTGACATGGAACGGATCTGCCGACCGACCGACTGGTTCGGGGTCAACCACTACTCGCCGGTCTTCGCCCGGGCCGACGCCGCCGCCCCGCTGGGATTCGCCTGGGCCGATGCTCCGGACAACGTGCCGAAGACCCAGGTCGGCTGGCAGGTCGATCCGGCCGCCTTCCGCGACACGCTGGTCGACCTCGACCGGCGCTATCGCCTGCCGATCTACGTCCTGGAGAACGGCGCCGGCGGGCACGAGAAGCTCGACGCCTCGGGCAACCTGATCGACCTCGAGCGGATCGGCTATCTCGCCGTGTATATCGGCGCGATGTACGACGCCATCGCCGCCGGCGCCGACGTGCGCGGCTATTTCGTGTGGTCGCTGCTCGACAATTTCGAGTGGGGTGCGGGCTATGACTGCCGATTCGGCCTGGTCTATGTCGACCCGGTCACGCAACGGCGAATCCCCAAGGCGTCGGCACACTGGTATGCCAATCTCATTCGAGGCATGGTGGGCGAGGCGCCACCCCAGGAGCCATGACCGCAGGCAAAGGGATCGGGAGGTCGGACATGTCGGACGCATTGGTCAAGGTGTTGCGGCGCTTCGAGGAGCAGCTGACCCGTCTGGAATCCGAGGTCGCCGCGGGAGCCAGTCACTGGAAGGCGGTTCACCTGCACAAGGCGCTGGAAGCACTGCCCGACGACCACGCCGCGGCCGACCTGCATCTCGACGAACTCGATCGCGCCGAACTCGCCCATGAATACCCCGAGATGAACGCCGACCATGTGCCGACGGTCGATGAGATCAGGTCCCGCTTCGTCATGGTCGCCGGCGGGATGCTTTAGAGATATCGAGGCCGCCTCACCCCGAGGAGCGCGCGGAACGTGCCCTACCGGATCTCGCGGCGCGCGGCGAAAGTGAACCGGATCGTGCCGCGCCAGCGGCTGACCGTGGCGCCATTGCGGGCGGCCAGCGCCAGCGCCTCGCGACTGTAGGCGCGGCGGTCGAGGCCCAGCAGGCGGCCGCGCGCTTCCTTGTTGAGCTTGAGGTAGATCGTGCCGGGCGTACGGAGCTGGTTGGCTGCGAGATCGTTCAGGAAGAATTGCCAGTCCTCCAGCGACCAGTAGAGGCCCCTGGTCTTTCCCTCGCGTTTCTCGTTGAAGGCGATGTCGCAGGCAGTGATGAGGTCGAACCGCCCGCCCATGTCCGGCAGCGGCGTTTGCGCCTCGACGCGCACGACGGTGCGCTGGACACCGAGGCAGGCGGCGAGGCCGTCGTAGAACGCATCCTTGACGTCGATGCCGACCGCCTGGTGGCCGTAGATGCGGCAGACGAACGGCAAATGGCCGCCACCGGTGCCGATGTCCAACACGCGGCAGGGCGGGTTTGCATGCAGGCCGAGTTCGCGGGCGAGCAGCAGCTTCTGCAAGGTATGGAAGACGACGTCGAGATACTTGTAGCGCGACGCCGCGCTGGCCTTCTGCATGCGCTCGGCGTACTGCCCGCGCAGCGCATCGAGGCAGGATTCGTCGACGGTCGCGATCAGCTCCCGCAAGTCGTGCAGGATCTCCTCGCGCCGCGGGTTCCACCGGAGCGATCCTTGGAGCGCCGCCAGCCGCTCGGCAATCGTCTTCGTCGGGTCGCTGTCTTGCATCAGTCAGGTTCGGCCGTGGCTAGGCCGGCGGCAGCAGGTTCAATTTGCGCAGGAGCTCGCGCTCGCGCTCCATCGTCTTGGCCATCTCGTCGCGATAGGCGGAGCCGTCGAGCAGCAGCAGCGGCTGGTTCATATTGTCGAGGAACTCGACATGCCTGGGCTCCTGCGCCGCGGCGCGGAAGGCATCGGCCAGGATTTTCACCACGGCGGGATCCATGCCCTTGGGGCCGACCAGGCCGCCCGGACTGTCGACGGCGACTTCCAGGCCGAGTTCGCGCACGGTCGGCACGTCGGGGAAGCGCTTGGCGCGCTCGGCGGTGAAGACCGCGAGCAGCCGGAGCTTGCCCGCCATCACCATCGGCGCCCAGCCCGACGATTCGGAGGCGAAGTCGATTTCGCCGCCCATCAGGGCGCGCAGCGTGTCGGCCGTGCCGCGATAGGGCGCGTGCGTCCAGGAGAGGCCCTGCGCCATGCCGAGCCGCTCCATGGCGAGGTGCTGGGTCGAGCCCGCGCCAAGCGTGCCCCAGTTCAGCTTGCCGGGGTTGGCCTTGGCGTAGGCGAGCAGCTCGGGCAGCGTCTTCCACGGGGCCTCGGTGCGCACGACCACGCCCATGACGAAGCCGGTGATCTGCAGGATGTAGGTCAGGTCCTTGATCGGATCGTACTTGAGCTGCGGGTTGAGCAGCGGCTGGCGCAGCATGCCCATGTGCATCTGGCAGATGGTGTAGCCGTCGGGCTTGGCGTCCTGCAGGGCGAGCGCGCCCAGCACGCCGGCGGCGCCGCCCTTGTTCTCGACCACGACCGGCTGGCCGAGCTTCTGCGAAACCGACTCGGCCAGGATGCGGAACCCGGCATCGGCCGGCCCGCCCGCGGCCCACGGGATGATCAGCTTGATCGGCCGGTCGGGAAACTTTCCGGCCGAATTTCCTTGGGCGCGCGCGGCGCCGGCAAAAGGCAGCGCTGTCGCGCCGATCAGGGCGCCTCGTCGTGTGATGCGGTTCGGGCTCAATTGATTCTCCGTTTCCCGGACTTTGGCCATGGTGAGCCGGATGAGCAAGCGGCGCGCCATCTTTCGAAATCGACAGCCTTCATCCTCCTCCCCCACGGCTTGCAGCCTTGGTGCCAGACGGGCTTCCCTGCCGCGCCAGAGGATCGGCTCGTGACCGATCCTCTGGCGTTCGCAGTCTGCACCATCTCCAAGACACAAGGTGCCCGCGTAGCGGGCGGAGGGCGAAGGCCTCAGTCGCGTTGCCCCATGCCCCCCCTCCGGCCCCCGGCCACCTCCCCCGGGCATGCCTAAGAAGGTATGCCCGGGGGAGGAGAAGATCGCTATCGTGTGTCCACATGTTCCCGACCGATCTCACGTCCTTCCTCGCGCTGCTTCACCATCATGGCGAGGCGGCGTACGGATTCATGTTCGGCTATGCCTTCATGCATACGCTGCTGCTGGCGATCTTCGCGGGCTATGCGGCCGGCGCGGGTGCGCTGAGCTTCGGCAAGCTGATCGCGGTGTGCTGGGCCGGTAGCTTCATGGGCGACGTCGTGCGCTTCTGGATCGGGCGGCGCTACGGCACGCACTGGCTCAGCCGCCTGCCGCGCCTGCAGCGCGCAGTGGAGACGGCGGCGCGGCTGGCCGACCGGCATCATCTCTGGATGATCCTGATCCACCGCTTTCCCTACGGCATCCGCGGCGTCGCCGGGATCGCCTACGGCATGTCGCGGGTCTCCTGGCCGGTCTTCCTGGCGATGAACTTCGTCGCGGCGGGCCTGTGGGCCACGGCGACCGTTTCGGCCGGCTATGCCTTCGGCTACGTGTCGGAGAAGACGATGAGCGATGCCTCCTCGGGCGTGGGCCTTGGCCTGCTGGTGGGTTTCCTCGGCCTGTCGTGGTTGCTCAGCCGCCGGCTCGAGCGGGCGCTGGAGCGAAACTAGACGGCAACCCCGGCGCCCTGGCTGCGTTTACCACCGTAGCCTTTCCCTTCCGACCCTTGGAGGACGCCATGGAGCGTGAGTTGACGCCCGTCGAGGCGCGCGGTGCCGTTATCAGCGGCCGCATCGTCACGATCCTCACCATCTCGTGTGTCGGCGCCGTGATCGCCTTGGCCGCGGTATGGGCCGTGTTGGCAATGCCGCACTAGCAGCAACCCTGCAGCAACCCCCAAGCACACCGACAATTGGAGGCCCTCATGGACGAGATCGACAAGGACAAGGCGAAGACGAATCCCGCCGCCGTCTTCGACAAGCCCGCGGACGTCGCGGCCAGCAAGGAGCTGCAGCCCGGAGAGAAGGTGAAAATCCTCCAGGAATGGGAACTCGATGCCCGCCTGCAGGACGTTGCCGCCGAAGAAGGCATGACCCGCAAGGCGGTCGAACCGGGCGAAAAGAAGGGTGGCGTGAAGAGCCTGTTGCCCGAGATCAAGAAGGCGCAGCGCGACCTCGGCGCCAAGCCGCTCCCCGACGAGGGTGCGCCGACGAAGTTCACGCCGTAGCCCTGTTCTTGCCTTGGACCAGGGGCTCACGAAGGCCTGATTGGCCGGTCGCGGCATGGCACGATAAGCCTGCATTCCTTCGCAGGAGATCGCCATGCCGTTTGCCCGTCGGGTAGTAGCCGCTGTTCTGTTTGCGGTCGTAGCACTGCCGGCGCTTGCCCTCGCCGCCACTATCGGCGGCGCCTACTACGCCCCGCCATACGACTACCGCGAATTCTGGGCCGCTACCGACGACAAGCCGTTCCAAGTCGTGCTGGGCGGCAATCCCTTCCCCGGGACGGACGACGCCATCGTGGCGCGCGACCTGCTGCCGGCAATGCAGCGGGCCAAGCCGCGGCCGGCGCTCACCTTCACCTACGACCGGCCTTCGCCCCGCCCCAGTCCCGACTACCGGCTGGTGCTGGTGTTCGATCCGGCACTCAACCTCAACGCCGATCCGGTCTGCGCCGGCCAGCCGATGCGCTTTCGTCCCAACAAGCCGGGCGTGTTCTACGTCTATGCGATCTACTGCCGGAACGACCGCATGCTGTCCTACACGACGGCCTGGACCGACGCCTCGGGCCCGGCCGATCCGCGCATCGAGCGACTGTTCCGCGAACTGTTCCCGGTGCTGTTCAAGGAGGGCCCGTCGCGCTGGGCGGATCTCAACGAGCGCTTCACCTGAGCGTCCTGCCATATCGAAAAAATATGTGCTGGCCGCGCGCGATATATTGGCAGCCGAACCCGGATTGCGGCAGGTTATAGCCATGACCGACACGCTGGCCCCGCTGATCCGCGATTTCCTCGAATGGCTCGACCGGCAGCCGCGCACGCACGCCGAGGTGATCGAGAGCTGGCGTACCTCCTGCCCGCGCCTGCCGGTGTGGGAAGAGGCGACCGACAACGGCTACGTCGCGCGCAAGGGACGCCAGGTCGAGATCACCGCGCGCGGTCGCGCTTTCCTCGAGGCCAGGCCTTGAGGGACGAACGGACATGAAAGTCGCGATCCTCGACGACTATTTCGACACGCTGCGCACCCTGCCCTGTTTCGCCAAACTGGCCGGCCACGACGTGACGGTGTGGAACGACCACGAGCAGGACACCGATCGACTCGCCGAGCGACTCAAGGACACCGAAGTGCTGGTGCTGTTCCGCGAGCGCACACAGATCCGCGCGCCGCTGCTCGAACGCCTGCCGAAGCTTCGGCTGATCAGCCAGCGCAGCGTCTATCCTCACATCGATATCGAGACCTGCACGCGGCTCGGCATCGTCGTGTCGTCGTTCCAGCATCCCGACACGCCGTCCTATGCCGCGGCCGAGCTGACCTGGGGGCTGGTGCTGGCGGCGTCGCGCATGATCCCGCAGCAGATGGCGGCACTCAAGGCCGGCCAGTGGCAGATGGGCGTCGGCTCGACGTTGCGCGGAAAGAGGCTCGGCATCTACGGCTACGGCCGCATCGGCGCCACCGTCGCGGGCTACGGCCGCGCCTTCGGCATGCACGTGATCGTGTGGGCGCGCGAGGCGACCCGCGCCAAGGCGCGGGCCGACGGGCTCGAGGTCGCCGCGAGCAAGGAGGCGTTCTTCGAGAGCTGCGACGTGCTTTCGCTGCACATGCGCCTGGTCGAGGCGACGCGCGGCATCGTGGGGGCCCAGGACCTCGCGCGCATGAAGCCCTCGGCGATCCTGGTCAACACCAGCCGCGCGCCGCTGATCGCGCCGGGCGCGCTGGTCGACGCGCTGAAGGCCGGGCGGCCGGGCCTGGCGGCGGTCGACGTCTACGAGCACGAGCCGGTGCTCGATCCCCGCGATCCGCTGCTCGTGCTGCCCAACGTCGTCTGCACGCCGCACATCGGCTACGTCTCGCGCGACGAGTACGAAGTCCAGTTCGCCGACATCTTCGACCAGGTCGTGGCCTATGCCGCGGGCACGCCCGCCAACGTGGTCAACCCCGACGTGCTCGCCCACGGCGTGCTCACCCACGACGGGCGCTAAGGCCGCGACCGCTACAGGTCGATGGCGAAGCGGACTTTCAGCATCTGGCTCTCGAAGTTCGTGAGGTCGACGCTGGCCGCGGCGCCGGTGCTCTGGCCCCAGGCCTGGATGTTCCAGCCGCCCGACAGCGACATGCCCTTGGCGAAGGGGAGATAGAAGTTGGGGCCGACGTAGACCGCCTGGCCGGCCAGGGCGTTCAGCGCCATGCCGTCGAAGGCGCGCAGGTAGCGCGCCTCGGCGCCCAGGTAGAGCCAGTCGGCGATGCGAGTGGAGAAGGATGTGCTGAAGCCCAGCAGCGAGGCGTCCTCGATGGTCTGGGTGGCATAGGGCTGCGCGCGCTGGAACTGCCAGACGAGATTGACGGCGCCGTAGAGCTTCTCATGGATCAGCTCGCGGTCGGCGATGGCGATCAGGGTGGCGCCGAAGGCGCTCGCCTGGGCGCCCGAGACGTCGTCGACGAAGCCGTAGAAGGGAGCAGCGACGAAGGTAAGGCCGAGAGGCGCCGTCTCGCGGTCGAGCGGTCGCCAGCGGAACTCGGCGGTGAGGCGATCGAGGGCGAAGGCGTTGATGTTGTCGACGCCGGCGACATTGAAGCTGTCGAAGCGCGTCACGGTTACGCCGCCGGCGACCCGGAAGGAATCGGTCAGCGGATACTTCAGGTTCATGTTGGTCGAAAAGGCGCTGTAGGTGCCGCCCTCGCGCCCCCAGCGTCCGACCTCCTCGACCTCGGCCTCGAGCTGCCGCGGCGCACCGATATCGCTGCCCTCGGTGAAGCCGAACATGTGCTCGGTATCGACCTCGGCACGGGCCTGCTGCGCGGTGGCAGCGAGCGTCAGCA
This sequence comes from Reyranella sp., assembly GCA_030679805.1. GTDB lineage: Bacteria > Pseudomonadota > Alphaproteobacteria > Reyranellales > Reyranellaceae > Reyranella. Next base: position 15,419 of record JAUXST010000576.1, read on the forward strand.
CGACGAGACCAGCGACCGCGAGGCATCGCGCGGCGCGCTGCGAAAAAAACACAGGCAGAAATTCACGGATCGACGTCATTTGACGATCTCCCAAACGGTTCGCACAAGGCGCGTCACCGCTCGGTTGACCGTCCCGTTGGATTGTCCCGTCCATCGGAAGAGCGACGCTATCGCCGGCAGGTCTTCTGGCTCGCGGGTCGCCGCTCCTGCCCGTCTTCCCAGACCGAGGTCCAGTGACTCTTGGGCATTCGCTCGCCGCTCACAGCTGCGGGTACAGCTGCCGATTAGCCCTTGTGCAAACGATGCACGGGGGCGGCACGGCATTCCCTGTTAGCCTCCGATTAAGGAGGACCGTCGATGATTTCTCGTTAGAGGGCGACGCGGGCGCAGTCAAGGTCGGCGCGGATTTTGCTGCG
>JAUXST010000578.1 GCA_030679805.1 Reyranella sp.
CCAAGGCTGGTCAGGCGTCAGGTACGCGTTAGAGGAATCCCTCGAGCTCGCGATTGCCCCAGGTGATGACCTGGTCGATCGACTCGCCTGCCTTCAGCTTGGCCACCATGGTCGGCGCCGTGCCGCGGTTGTAGATCTGCACCGCAATCTCCGGCGGCGCCGGCATGTGCGCCAGATGCGTGACCGCATGGTGTTGCTTGCGGACCGGGTAGTTGTAGACGGTCCCGACCGGCGGCCCGATCTTGTCCCAAACCTTCGACTCCGACATCTTCTGATACGGCGGCAGATCGTAGCCCATGACCGCGGCGCTGCGGGCATCGACATTGTCGGGCTGCATCAGGAACTCGATCAGATCTTTCGCCGCGCCCTTGTTTTGCGCGAATTGCCAGATGCCCCAGAAGTTCATGCTGTGCGGCTCGAACCGGCCCTTCGGACCCGCCGGTATCGGGAAATGCCAGGTGTCGGCGGCCACCGCCGGCGCATCGCGCACCGCCACGGCCCAGGCCGACGGCGGATTGTAGATGAACGACGCATTGCCGGCGATCAGCGCGCGGTTGTTCGACCCATCGTCCCAGCTCTGTGCATCGGCCGGCAGAAACTTCGCCAGCTTCTGGCAGTACTCCAGCCACGCGCGGACCGCGTCCGACTTGATCTGGATCTTACCGTTGGCATCGACCAGCTCGGCACCGAACGAGGCCAGCAGCGATCCCTGGGTGTCGACATTGTCTGCCGTGGTGCCGAGTCCGATACCGAACGGCTTGCCAGCCTTGAAGCAGGCTTCGGCGGCCTTCAGCATGGCCTCGTTGGTCCACGCCTTCGCCTCGGCGGTCTCCGGCACATCCGCCGCCGGATACATCTTCACGACGTCGATGCCGGCGAATTCCTTCATCATGCTGATGCGGGCGGCCGGGCCCTTGTTCTGCGTGCCCCAGCTCGACGGCACGGCGACCCACTTACCCTTGACCTTGCCCAGGTAGTTGGCCACCTCGTTGGCTGCGCCATTCTTGGCGATCAGCCGGCCGACCACGTCGTCGACATTCTCGAGTTTGTCGGCGTGGTCTCGCACGTTCCAGTTGCCGATGGTGATGACGTCGTGACCACGGCGCGCCTGCGCCTCGGCGTTGATGGTCAGCAGCGTCTGCCGACCCTGCGACGTGATGAAGTCGGCCTTCACCTCGACCTTGTTCTTTTCGGAGAAGGCGGCGACCTGCTTCTTCATCTCGACGTTGCCGGCCGGCACCCAATGGTCCCAGAAGAATATCGAGACTTGTCCCGCGGCATAGGAGCCCCTGACGAACGGTGCCGCGACCATGGCGGTCGACAGGGCGGCCGTACCGGCCACGAATCGACGACGATTGACCTTCTTCGAAGCCATCTTTGTTTCCTCCTTGTGCCGTCCTGATCGGCCGGCTGATCCCTATTACCCACGTTCCCGCGAAGCGATGGCTCTCATTTGGAGCCTTGCGACAGATGCTATGCACAACACGCCGCCCAAGCAATGCATTTTGGGGCCGGGAATGCCGGCGACGCTCTTCTCCTGTCGCGTCTCCGTTGCTAGACCCCTTCAGCATGAACCGAACTCTTATCCCCAATCCCTGGCTCGCCGCCGTCGAGCCCTCCCCCATCGGCGAAACCAAGCGCTGGGTACTGGGTCGCAGCTTTCCGGCCGACCGTCCGCTGATCGATCTCAGCCAGGCGGTCCCGGGCTATCCGCCGGCGATGGCGTTGCGCAAGCACCTCGGTGAACTGCTGCTCGATCCGGCGGTGCACGGCTACACGCCGATCCTCGGCCTGCCGATATTGCGCGAAAATTACGCAGCCCATCTCTCGACCTTCTACGGCGCGTCCATCGCCGCCGGCGAAGTCGGCATCACCTCGGGATGCAACCAGGCCTTCTGCCTGGCGCTCATGAGTCTCGCCAGGGCCGGCGATCAGGTGATCGTGCCACGGCCGCACTACTTCAATCACGACATGTGGATGCGCATGCAGGGCGTCGAGCCCGTGTCGCTCGACTTCCGCCCCGGCTCGGGCGCCGTGCCGAACGCGGAGGATG
>JAUXST010000582.1 GCA_030679805.1 Reyranella sp.
TGACTCGAAGAAGACCGAGGATCTCGCCAAGGCGGCGGACGTCGTGAAGGCGGTGCGGCCCTTCATCCGCAAGTTCCATTCGTCGGAGTACATCAACGCGCTGGCCGGCGGGAACGTCTGCCTCGCCTTCGGCTTCTCCGGCGACGTCTTCCAGGCGCGCGACCGCGCCGCCAAGGCCAGGGACAAGCAGGACATCGCCTACGCCATTCCAAAGGAGGGCTCGCTGCTCTGGATCGACGTGGCGGCGATCCCGAAGGACGCGCCGAACCCGGCCAATGCGCTGCGCTTCCTCGACTTCCTGCTGGAGCCCAAGGTGGCGGCGGCCTCGAGCGAACTCACCGGCTATGCCAACGGCAACAATGCCGCGTTCGCGCTCTTGCCCAAGGACATTTCCAGCAATCCGCTGGTCTATCCGCCGGCCGACGTGCGCGCCAAATTCTACACCATCACCGCCGGCACGGCCGAGCAGACGCGCGAGCGTACGCGGCTTTGGACTTCCGTGAAGACGGGCCGGTGAGCGAGCCCCTGTGAGCGGGCCCATCGTTCGCATCGAAGGCCTGGCCAAGCGCTTCGGCGCCGTCGAGGCCGTGGCCGGGGTTGATCTCGAGATCGAGCGCGGCGAGCTGTTCGCCCTGCTGGGCGGCTCGGGCTGCGGCAAGACCACCCTGCTGCGGATGCTGGCAGGTCTGGAGACGCCCGATGCGGGCCGCGTGCTGATCGACGGCCAGGACATGACCCAGGTGCCGCCGCACCTGCGGCCCGTCAACATGATGTTCCAATCCTACGCCCTCTTCCCACACATGAGCGTGGCCGAGAACGTGGGCTACGGGCTGCGTCGCGAGGGCGTGGCGCGCGCCGAGACCGACCGCCGCGTGGCCGAGGCGCTCGAACAGGTGCGCCTGGCCGATCTCTCCCGGCGGCGGCCGGCACAGCTCTCCGGCGGCCAGCGCCAGCGCGTGGCGCTCGCCCGCGCGCTGGTCAAGCGGCCGAAGCTGCTGCTGCTCGACGAGCCGCTGGCCGCCCTCGACCGCAAGCTGCGCGAGGGGACGCGCTTCGAGTTGGTGCGCCTGCAGGAGGAACTCGGCCTCACCTTCGTGATGGTGACGCACGACCAGGGAGAGGCGATGTCGATGGCGACGCGGCTGGCGGTGATGAATGCCGGCCGCATCGCCCAGATGGGCTCCCCGCACGAGGTCTACGAGCGTCCCGCCTCGCGCTTCGTCGCCGACTTCATCGGCATCGCCAACATCCTGGCCGCGCCCGACGGGCGCTGGCTGGCGCTGCGGCCGGAGAAGATCGTGCTGTCAGCGACACCGCCCGATACCGCCCACACCGCGGCCGGCCGGATCGTCGACATCGCCTACGAAGGCGACCGCTCGCTCTACCGGGTGGCGATCGACGACGGCCGCTTGATGATTGCCGCCACGGCCAACGTTGGCCGCGCGCCAGACGTCGCGTTCCGCCGCGGCGAGAACGTCTGGCTGGGCTGGGCGGCCGACGCCGGCCAGTTGCTCGATGACTAGGGCCATGCGCGCCGTCATCGCCCTTCCCTTCGTCTGGCTCGGGGTCTTCTTCCTGCTGCCGTTCGCGCTGGTGATGGCGATCGCGCTCGGCACCAACGCGCCCGACTCGGTGCCGCCGGTCGCACTGGGGTTCAGCCCGAAGAGCTTCGCGCTGCTGTTCACCGACGATCTCTATCTCGCGGCCTGGCTCACCTCGCTCCGCATCGCCGCCACCTCGACGGTGGTGACGCTGCTGCTGGGCTATCCCATGGCCTACGCCATCGCGCGCGCGGTGCCCCGGCGCCGGCCGTTGCTGCTCATGCTGGTGATCCTGCCCTTCTGGACCTCGTTTCTGATCCGGGTCTACGCCTGGATGGGCCTGCTGGCCGACAACGGCTTGCTGGAGCAGTTCCTGCGCTGGAGCGGGATCGCGCAAAATCCGCCGACGATCATCGGCACCGAATGGGCCATCCATCTCGGCATCGTCTATGCCTACCTCCCCTTCATGGTGCTGCCGCTCTACGCCACGCTGGAGAAGCTTGATGCGAGCCTGCTTGAGGCTGCCGCCGATCTCGGCGCACGGCCATTTGCGGCCTTTCTCACCATCACCCTGCCGCTGTCCCTGCCCGGCATCGTCGCCGGCTGCCAGCTGGTGTTCATTCCCGCCGTGGGCGAGTTCGTGATCCCCGACCTCTTGGGTGGCACCGAGACATTGATGATCGGCAAGGTCCTGTGGGACGAGTTCTTCACCAACGGCGACTGGCCGCTGGCCTCGGCGGTGGCGATCTGCCTGCTGGTGCTGCTGGTCGGTCCCATCTCGCTGTTCCAGCGCCAGCAGGCGCGCAGCCTGGAGCCGCGCACATGATCGCCACGTCATGATCCGGTGCGCCCGCTTCGCCTTCACCATGCTGGGCCTCGGCTATGCCTTCCTCTACCTGCCGCTTGCGCTGGTGATGTTCTACTCTTTCAACGAGTCGCGCCTGGTCACGGTGTGGGGCGGCTTCTCGACCAAATGGTGGAGTGCGCTGTTCGCCAACGAGGCGATGCTGCGGGCAGCCTGGCTGTCGCTGCGCATCGCGGCGGTAAGCGCCACCATCGCGGCCATCATCGGCCTTGCCGCCGGCTATGCGCTCGCCCGCACGCCATCCTTCTTCGGCCGTGGCTTGTTCGGCAGCATGATCATCGCCCCCATGGTGATGCCCGAGGTGGTGATGGGCATTTCCATGCTGCTGCTGTTCGTCGGCGCCGAGCGCCTGTTCGGCGGCCCTGAACGCGGTTTCCTCACCATCACGCTGGCGCACGCGACTTTTTCGATCTCCTTCGTGGCCATCGTCGTGCAGGCGCGGCTGGCCGATTTCGACCGTTCGCTGGAAGAAGCGGCGATGGACCTAGGCGCCACCCCTTGGGTCACTTTTCTCACGGTGACGCTGCCGCTGATCGCACCGGCCGTCGGCTCGGGCTGGCTGCTCGCCTTCACATTGTCGTTGGATGATTTAATCCTGACCCAGTTCGTGGCCGGCGCGCAGTCCCAGACCCTGCCGATGCGCGTCTATTCCAGCGTGCGCCTGGGCGTCGATCCGCAGATCAACGTTCTGGCCACCGTGGTCGTGACGGTGGCGGCCTGTGCACTGATCCTGTCGGGCTGGCTGACGCGGCAGAAGGCGTGAGCTAGTCTCCCGGCAACGAGGAGGAAACCATGCGTCAATCAGAACCCCGAAATGCGTCACGGCGGAACGTCCTGAAGGGTGCCGGTATCGCGGCCGCCGGCCTGTCGCTGCTGCCGGCCGGCATGGCTTTGGCGCAAGGAACGGCGCCTGCCGCCGCGAAGGGGCCGAAACTTCTCGAGATGGAAGGCAAGGCCAAGCTCATCGTGCTGGGCGACAAGCCGCTGAACGCCGAGACGCCAGCCGAGATGACGGACGACGACGTCACGCCGATCGACAAGTTCTTCATCCGCAACAACGGCCTGGTGCCCGACGCGCCGGCCGACGCCAAGGCGTGGAAGATCAAGATCGACGGCGAGGTCGAGAAGCCCATGGAGATCACGCTGGGCGATCTCATGAGCCGCTTCCCCAACGTCTCCTACAAGATGATGCTGGAATGTGGCGGCAATGGCCGCTCATTCTTCTCGCCGGAAGCGCGCGGCAACCAGTGGACCAACGGCGGCGCGGGCTGCGCCGAGTGGACTGGCGTGCGGCTGGCCGACGTGTTGAAAGCCGCGGGCATCAAGCCGAGCGCGGTCTATACCGGGCACTACGGCGCCGATCCGCACCTCAGCGGCGACACCGGCAAACCCTCGATCTCGCGCGGCGTGCCGATCGCCAAGGCGATGGAACCGCACACGTTGATCGTGTTCAAGATGAACGGCAAGGACCTGCCGCTGATCCACGGCGGTCCGGTGCGGCTGATCGTGCCGGGCTGGGCCGGCTCGACCTCGACCAAGTGGTTGACCCGCATCTGGGTGCGCGACAAAGAGCATGACGGCCCCGGCATGGGCGGCTTCTCCTACCGTCTCGCCAAGACACCCATCGTTCCCGGCAGCAAGGGCGACCCCAAGGATACGGTGATCCTGGAATCGATGCCGGTCCGCGCGGTCATCAGCTTCCCCGCAGATGGCGCCAAGCTCGCGTCCAAGAAACTCGACCTGCGCGGCCACGCCTGGGCCGGCGAGAACGACGTCAAGACGGTCGACATCTCGACCGACTACGGCGTCACCTGGAAGCCGGCCAAGGTCGATGCACCGCCCAACAAATATGCCTGGCAGCGATTCACCGCGTCGGTCGATCTGCCGGCGGCCGGCTACTACGAGGTCTGGGCCAAGGCCACCGACAGCAAGGGCGTCACCCAGCCCTTCGTCGCCGGCAACTGGAACCCGCAGGGCTACGGCGGCAACCCGATCAACCGCATCCGGGTGCTCGTCGCTACTTGACCCAACTCAACATCACGCACGTCGTCGTCATTTCCTTGACGGCGGTGTTCCTTCTGGTTGCCCTGGACCGAGCCGGAGAATTGCGGGGCCCCCAGCCCACCTACACGCCGCCGGCAGCGCCGGTGGCTGCGGCGCCGGTTGGGCAAATCGATCCCGACAAGGGCAAGCCGCCGCCACACAACGACACGGTGGCAGACCTGCCCGACGGCAAGGGCCGTGAAGCCACTTTCTACACCTGCACGGCCTGCCACGGCGTGGCGCTGATCAAGGCGCAGGGCCTGACGCGCGACCTCTGGGACTCGACCTTCGACCTGATGCTGGAGAGGCACCGCATGGTGCCGGTGAAGCCCGAGGAGCGTGCCGAAATCCTCGACTATCTCAGCGAACAATTTCCGCCACGTCGCAAGAGCCGCAACGCGGACAATCCGTTTCTCAAATAGCCTTCACCCACTTCTCCGACCAGACGTGCAGCGGCAGGAACAGGCGCAGCAGTTCCTTGCCCAGCACTGTCAGGCGATAACCCGAGTCGGCGTCGAGCTCGACCAGCCTGGCGTCGCGCAGCTCGGCCAGCCTGGAATTGACGATGGTCGGGCTGGCACCGATCGCATCCTGCAGCTCGCGGAAACGCCGGGGCTCCTCGCGAAGCTCCCAGACGATGCGCAGGACCCAGCGCCTGCCCAACAGGTCGAGCAGGACCATGATCGGGCGGCCCGTCCGGGAGCCGCGGACTCGCTTCACCATCTATTACACTCCATTACTACATTTTCTGTAGCGTCGGTCGATCGGCGGCACTACACAAACTGTAGCATCTACTCCGGAGACCGACCATGCCCCGCATTGCTCCTGCCGAAGCCCCCTACCCGCCGCAGATCGCCGCCGAACTCGCACGCATCATGCCCAAGGGTGTCGAACCCCTGGTACTGTTCCGCACCCTGGCAAGGAACCCTCGAGTCTTCGAGAAGATGTTTGCCGGCGGCCTGCTCGACAAGGGCGCGCTCAGCCTGCGCCAGCGCGAGATCGTGATCGACCGCACCACGGCGCGGCTGGGCTGTGAGTATGAATGGGGCGTCCACATCGCCTTCTTCGCGGAGAAAGTGGGCTTCGATCCGGAGCGGGTGGCGGCCACTGTGACCGGGCCGGCCGATGCCGCCTGCTGGACAGCCGACGAGCAAGCCCTGCTCGCCCTGGTCGACGATCTCGTCGACCGCCGCACGATCGGCGAGGCGAGCTGGACGTCGCTCGCCGCCCATTTCGACGAGACGCAGATCCTCGAGGCGATTGCGTTGGTGGGCTACTACCACACCATCAGTTTCCTCTGCCGCGGGCTGAAACTGCCGCTCGAAAGCTACGGCGCACGATTTCCTAGCGCTTGAGGAAGCGGTCGATCCCAAGGATCAGCAAGCCGAACACCAGGCCCCAGAAGGCGGAGCCCACGCCCATCAGGGTGACGCCCGAGACGGTGACGGCGAGCGTGCCGGCGGCGGCGAGGCGATCCTGATCGCCCGCCAGCGCCGCGCCCATAGCGCCGGCCATCGAGCCCAACAGGGCGGTGCCCGCCACGGTGGCCAACAGCGCCGGCGGCAGGGCGCCGAACAGTCCCACCAGTGAGGCACCGAACAGGGCGATCAGGCCCCAGAAGAGGGCGTAGAAGGGTCCCGTCATCCAGCGCTTCGCCGGATCGGGATGCGCGTCCGGCCCGGTGCAGAGCGCGGCCGAGATCGCCGCGAGATTGGACGTATGGGCGCCCATGAACGCTGTGCCGAGCGAGACCACGCCGGTGACCGCAAGGATCGACTGCGTCGGCGGCTGGTAGCCCGAGCCGCGCAGCACCGCGAAACCGGGCAGGTTCTGCGAGGCCATCGTGACGAGATAGAGCGGCACGCCGAGCCCCACCAGCGTGGCGACATCCCACACCGGCGCCGTGATGACGATCGTCGAGAGGCCGAGCCCCGGCATCGGCTTCACCAGACCGAGCGACCACGCGAGCAGCGCGCCCGCCACCAGCACGACCAGCGAGGCGAGCGCCGGCATGAAGGCACGCGCGACCAGGAACAGCGCGATCAGCGGCAGCACCAGCAGCGGCGAGGACGGCACATGCTCGACCATCGCCACGACCAGCCGCAACAGGATGCCGGCCAGCATGGCGGCGGCAATGCTTGCCGGGATGCGCTCGATCAGCCGTCCGAGCGGCCGGATCGCAGCGGTGAGCAGGATCAGCACAGCCGCCAGCACGAAGGCGCCGACCGCGGCGGCAAAGCTCGGCACGCCCGAGGTGGAGGCGATCAGCGCGGCGCCCGGTGTCGACCAGGCGGTGATGATCGGCATGCGGTAGCGGACGCTGAGCGCCAGCGCGCTGAGCGCCGTCGCGAGACCGAGACCCGATACCCACGAACTCGCCTGCTCGGACGTGGCGCCGACGGCCTGCGCCGCCGCCAGAATGATCGGCAAGGTGCCGCCGACGCCGGCGACGGTCGCGACCAGCGCGGCGGTCGCGACCGATACGAGGGACGACCTCACGCTGCGTTCGCCCGTTCCACCATCGCCTGCAGCAGAATCTGCGCGCCCGCGCCAATGTCGGTCTTGGTGGCGTCCTCGATCTCGTTATGGCTGACGCCGTCCTTGCAGGGCACGAAGATCATCGCCGTCGGCGCCACGCGGCTGACGTAGCAGGCGTCGTGGCCGGCGCCGCTCACGATGTCCATGTGAGGATAGCCCGCCTGCTCGGCGCCGCGGCGCACCGCCTCGACCAGTTCTTTCGCAAAGGGCGACGGTGGGAAGTACCAGATCTGCT
>JAUXST010000590.1 GCA_030679805.1 Reyranella sp.
TGGGAGGCGCATGACATCCGCGCCGCGGCGGCCGGCCGCAAGCGGCTAAAACATCCCAGGAAGGGCGTGCTCACCTTCGAGCACACGAGCTTCCAGGCCAACGACGATCCGGCGCTGAAGCTCATCGTCTATACCGCCGTGTAGGACGACCCTGGCGAAGAGTGACCGCTGGAAGCGAATCAGGCCTATGATCGCGTCGAATCGGGAGAAACGTTCCATGGCGAGAAGAATGGCGATCGGCGCTCTGTTGGCTCTCGCGCTCGTGGGGCCCGCCCTGGCGCAGCCGTCGCGCTACGACGGCCTCAGCAATCTGGCTTACGACGCAGGCTACATGTCGAAGCAGGACACGCGGCTCCTGCTCGACGAGCTCGCCTTTCAGCGCGCGGTGCAGACCTATCTGTGGGCGCAGCCCGTCCTCAACATGTACGGCATGAAGGAGGGCTCAGAGAAGGTCTTCGGCAAGGGCTACAACATCCTGCCGATCTTCAAGCAGCGCCTGAACGCCAAGACGCTGATCACGACGCCCAACTCCGACGTGATCTATGCGATGGGCTATCTCGACCTGAAGGAAGACGGTCCGCTGGTGATCGAGGTGCCGCCCGGCCTGCAGGGCATCATCGACGATTTTTTCCAGCGGCCGATCGAATCGATCGGGCCGATCGGCGGCCGGACCTGGAGCGGCGACGTCGGCTTGCCCGGACCCGATGGCGGCAAGGGCGGTAAGTACCTGATCCTGCCGCCCGACTACAAGGGCCAGATCCCGCCTGGACATTTCACCTATCGCTCGCGCACCTACGGCGTGTTCGTGTTCTGGCGCGGCTTCTTCACCGATCCGAAGAAGCTCGAGGAGCCGGTGCGCATCATGGAGCAGACGCGCATCTATCCGCTGGGCAAGAAGGCCACGGCGAAGAAGATGGAGTTCCCCGATGCCTCGGGCGTCCCTGCAAACATGCTCTATCCGCAGGACGGCACCGCCTTCGACATGCTCGCCCGCTTCATCGACCACGAGTATGTCGAGCCCGCCGACCTCGAGATGCGCGGCATGGCCGCGGCACTGGGCATCGTGAAGGGCCAGCCGTTCAAGCCCGACGACAAATTCCGCACCCTGCTCGACAAGGCCGCGCGCACCGCCTCGCGCATCGGCCATGTCATCGCCTACACGCCGTCGTCCCTGGTGGCGAGCGGCCTGTGGTATCCCGACCGGCACTGGATCAATGCCTTCCCGGGCAATCCCAACTTCACCGCGCCCTCGTTCAACTATCTCGACTCGCGCACCGGCTTCTTCACCTACGCCTATTCGACCAGCCCCGGCATGGCCACGACGATGGAGAATGTCGGCGCCAAATATCTGACGACCTTCACCGACGCCGACACCGATTTCCTGAACGGCAGCCGCAGCTACAGACTGCGGCTGCCGGCCGAGGTCCCGGCCCGGATCTTCTGGTCGGCCGCGGTCTACGATCCGCTGAGCGGCTCTGGCCTCGACAATGGCCAGCCGTTCCCCTCGCTCAACACCATGGACAAGCCGGTGAAGAATGCCGACGGTTCGACCGATATCTACTTCGGCCCGGAGTCGCCCGGCGCGGGCAAGAACTGGCTGCGCACCGTTCCCGACAAGGGCTTCTTCGTCATCTTCAGGCTCTACGGGCCGACCAAGGCGTTTTACGACAAGAATTGGAAACCCGGCGACATCGAAAAGGTGAAATGACCATGCAGGATCGTCATATCGGCGACGTTCGCGTCACCCGCATCGAAGAGCAGATGGGGCCGGGCTTTCCGGCCAAGGATTTCTTCCCCGAGTTCGAGGCCGAGACTTTCAAGGCCGAGCAGCACTGGCTGGCGCCGAACTACTTCCAGGCCGAGAGCGGCCGGCTGATGACGTCGATCCATTCCTGGCTGCTGCGCACCGGCAAATACACGATCCTGGTCGACGCCTGCAGCGGCAACCACAAGCCGCGCCCGGGCATGCCGCGCTTCGACATGCTGAACACCAAGTATATCGAACGCCTGCGCGAAGCGGGCGTGGAGCCGGAAGAGATCGACTTCGTGATGTGCACGCACCTGCATGTCGATCACGTGGGATGGAACACGAAGCTGGAGAACGGCAAGTGGGTGCCGACTTTTCCCAACGCCAAGTACGTGATGTCGCGCACCGACCACGATCATTGGGCCGCCGTCGCCAAGCGGCCGGGCTCGGTTCCCTTCGAGGTCAATACTTATAACGACTCGGTGCTGCCCATCGTCGAGGCGAAGATGGCGGAGTTCGTGTCGGGCGATCATGCGATGTGCGGCTGCCTGACGCTGAAACCCGCGCCCGGGCATACGCCAGGCCAGATCCGGCTCGATCTCGACTCGCGCGGCAAGCGGGCGATCTTCCCGGGCGACGCGCTGCACAACCCTGTGCAGGTGCCGCTGTGGAAGTGGAACAGCGTCTTCTGCGAGGACCGCGACCTGGCGCGCGCTACGCGCAACACGCTGTTGGCCGATTGCGTGGAGCAGGGGGCGCTCCTCATGCCGGCCCATTTCGGCTCGCCGCACGCCGCCTACATCAAGGCCAACGGCGACCGCTTCGAACTCGACTGGGACCACGACAACGCGCGGGGGCGATGAACCACGTCTCGTCCGTGCCTAAGCGGCGTGGGGCTGGATGGCCTTCAGCTCGCGCGCAATCTTGCGGCGCCGTTCCATCAGTTCGAAATCGGATTGGAGGCCGATGAACATGCCTTCGGAAACGCCGAAGTAGCGTGCGAGGCGCAGGTCCGTGTCGGCTGTGACCGCCCGCTTGCCCAGCACGATCTCATTGATGCGGCGCGGCGGTACGCCGAGCGCGCGCGCAAGTGCGTTCTGCGTGAGCCCCATTGGCTTCATGAATTCCTCCGCCAGGATCTCGCCCGGGTGGGGATTGCGAAGAAGCGGGCTTCTAGCGGTGGTAGTCGACGATTTCGACATCGATCGGTCCTCCGGCGGTCCACACGAAACAAATCCGCCACTGGTCGTTGATCCGGATATTGTGCTGGCCCGACCTGTCGGCCCTGAGCGCCTCGAGGCGATTGCTGGGCGGCACGCGCAGATCGTTCAAGTCACGCGATTGATTGAGCAGACGCAATTTCCGGAGCGCCACGTTCTGAATATCTGACGGCAGGCGACGATTTTTCTCGCCCCGCCAGATGCGTGCAGTCTCCGTATCGCGAAAGCTGACGATCATTCGCCCGTAACGTATAACGTTATGGCGCTAATCGCAAGCCCCGACAGTGCCGTCCGCTAGACTGAGACGTCACTGCGTCGTGATCTTCGCCGTCTCGACGATGCCCTTCCACTTGGGCACTTCGGCGCTGATCATGGCGGCGAATTCCTGCGGTGTGCTGGCGGTGGCGATGCAGCCGTAGCCCACGAATTTCTGCTGCAGCGCGGGGCTCGCCAGCACCTCGCGGATGGCAGCGTTCAATTTGGCGATCACCGGCGCGGGCGTGCCCGCCGGCGCCAGGATGCCGAACCAGACATTGACCTCGAAGCCTTTCAGCGATTGCCCGATGGTGGGTGCGCCCGGCATCAGCGGCGAGGGCTTGGCCGTCGACACGCCGAGCAGCTTCAGCTTTCCGCCCTTGACCGCGGAGTCCATCGTGTCGGACGAGGTGGTGAGCAGCATTTTCACCTCGCCGTTCAGCACCGCCATGGTCGAGGGCGCCTGGCCCTTGTAGGGCACGTGGATCAGTTTCAGGCCGGCGTCCTTGCCGAACAGTTCGGTGGCGAGGTGGCCCAGCGAGCCCGCGCCCGCCGTGGCATATTCGACCCCGCCTGGCTGCGCCTTGGCCCAGGCGATGAACTCCGCGACGTTGCTGGCGGGAACACTCGGATGCACGACCAGCACCAGCGGCGCGATCGAGACCAGCGAGACCGGCTCGAAGTCCTTTACCGGATCGTAGCCCACGTCCTTCTGGATCAGCGGCACGATGGCGCTCGGGCCATTGTTGCCGAAGATCAGCGTATAGCCGTCGGGTGCCGAGGCCGCGACCTGCTTGGTGGCGATGGCGCCGGCCGCGCCCGCCTTGTTGTCAACGATCACCGTGTGGCCCAGTACCTTCGACAGCGGCTCCTGCAGGGTGCGCGCCATGATGTCGGTGGTGCCGCCCGGAGCGTAAGGCACGATCAGCCGGATCGGCTTGTCGGGATAGGGCGCCTGGGCCACGGCCGGCAGCGCACCAAGGGCGAAGGCGAGACACAGCAGGCCCATCCGTCTTTTCATCATTTTTTCCTCCCTCGAACTTTCTTGGCGATCTTCTTGAGTGTTGCTTCGGTGTCGGCGCCGAGCGCTGGTACATCGGAGCCGACGCCGACCGAACCGTCGGCGAATTGGAAAGGCGGGTTTGGCACCAGGAAGGCACCGGCCCCGTCGTTCACCGTGGCCAGCGAACCGCGCGCGGCGAGCTGAGGATCGGCCATCGCCTCGGCGACGCTGAGGTAGCGCGAGCAGGGCACGCCCGCCGCCATCAGCAGATCCTCGCATTGGCGCGCCGGTCGCGGGCTCGTCCATGTCTCAATGGCCGCCATCAGCGCATCCCAGTGCGTCGTGCGGGCAGCCACGGTGGCGAAGCGCGGATCGGCTTTCCACTCGGGATGGCCCACCGCGTCGGCAAGCTGTTCGAAGTTGCGCTGGTTCACCGGTGCCACGATCACGAAGCCGTCGCGCGCCCGCATCGGTACATAGAGCGGCCGCCGCTCCTTCGACGGGAACTGTGCCTCCTGGCATTCGAAGACCAGCAGGTTGATCATTGAATCCATCAGCGCCACGTCGATGAACTGGCCGTTGCCGTGGCGCAGACGCGCGATCAGCGCTGTCTGGATGGCACCGAAGGCATAGACCGCGGCCAGAACGTCGGCCACGAAGATGCCGGTCTTGGCCGGCTTGTCCTGCCCGTCTTGATAGGTGAACTGGGTATGATCGAAGCCGCTCGCGGCATGGATCACGGGCGCATAGGCCGGCTGCTCGGCGCGTGGGCCGGTCTGGCCGAATCCCGAGATCGAGCAATAGACGAGGTTGGGTTTTGCCGCCGCGAGCGCGGCGTAGTCGAGGCCGAGGCGCTTCATGACGCCGGGCCTAAAATTCTCGACCACGACGTCGCTTGCGGCGACGAGGTCCTGGGCGGCCTCGCGTCCCACGGCGCTCTTGAGATCGAGCGCGACGCTCTTCTTGCCGGCGTTGAGATGCCCGAAGTAGGTGCTGTGGCCCTGGCGCAGCGGCGGGCGCGTGCGGATATGGTCGCCGTGCGGCTCCTCGATCTTCAGCACCTCGGCGCCGCAGTCGGCCAGCAGGCGCGTGCAGTAGGGCCCGGCGATCATGCTGGTGAAATCGACGACTCGCATGCCGGCGAGGGGTTTCATCATCATTGGACCGCGGGCCTCCAGGCCCGCTCATGAGGCGGGCCTGGAGGCCCGCGGTCCGCATGAGCAACCATCAATTCATCCCCTTCTTCGCGCGATGCGGCGCCATGCGGTCGCGGTAGCGGCCACGCAGGCTCTCGAGATGCTCGGTCATCGCCGTCACCGCGGCGTCGGCGTCGCGCTTGTGGAGGGCGGCGAGCAGGCGACGGCGCGCCTTGATGGTGAGGTCGTTGCGCTCGCCGCCGGCGGCGTGGGCGAAGTCGCGCATGACCTCCATCAGCGCCCCCATGAGCATCGCCATGACGGCGTTGCCGGTGGCGCGGGCCAACAGATTGTGGAACTCGATGTGGATGTCGATCTTGTCGTCGTAGCGCTTGGCTTTTAGCAGCCGCTCGGCCTCGTCGACATTGGCGCTCAGCGCCGCGAGATCGGCCTCGGTGGCGCGCGCGCAGGCATTGCGCACGACCGTCGAGGCGAGCCACAGCCTGGCCTCGGTGAGCTCGTCGAGCGATACGCTGCCGAGCTGGTAAAGGTTGCGGAAGCTGTCGCCGATCAGGCCGGGGTCGCCCTGGCCGATGAAGGCACCGCCGTGCGCACCTGCCTGCAAGGCGATGAGACCGGTGCGCTCGAGATTGCGTAGCGCCTCGCGCACCGCGCCGCGGCTCACGCCAAAGCTCTCCGCCAACTCGCGCTCCGGCGGCAGCTTATCGCCCGAGCGCAGTTCGCCCGAAGCGATGCGCACCTGGATCTCGGCCGAGACCTGGTCGGACAGGCGCCGGCGCTTGATCGGGGCGAAGTCCTGGCTCACGGCGCGGCTCCCGACGTGAGGCCCGCCAGCGCCTTGGCGCCGATGCGATCGCGGTAGCTGTCCTCGTCGCCGCCGCGCACGTGGCCCGCGAGATAGGCGTCGAACGCCGCCTGGTCGCGACCTGCCGAGACATAGGCTTTCAGGTGCTGCTCGTCCTGCGCATAGAGGCCGGGACTGCCGCCGGGATGGGCGCCGAAGGGTGCCACGACAATGGCATCGACGAATGCCGAGGGGATCTTGGTGAGCCGCGCGTCGTGGCGCACCGTGCTCGACGGCACGATGCGGTCGACCGAGCAGATCACGTGCCTGGCCGCCTGCGCCATCAGCAGGTCGAAGTAGCCGGCGCCGAAATACTGCACGTTGCCTTCCTCGTCGGCCTGCTGGCCGTGCAGGAACACGACGTCGGGCTTGATCGCCGGCACTTCGAGCAGCGGCCGGCCGCCTTCCTGGAGGCGGGCCTTGCGATAGCCCTCGGGATTCACCTTTGGCAGGTCGGTGCCGAGATCGGGGATCAGCCCGTAGGGCAGGTCGCAGGCACCGGCGCGCAGGCCGCCCGCGATGCCGGGCCCATCCATCTCCAGCACTTTGACCGCGCCCGATTGCGCGGCGCGGCGGAAGTTGGGCGCCAGGCCCAGATGCTCGAAGCTGATGAAGACGCAGGCCGTCGTCTTCACGCAGCCCGCCCCGATCAGCATGTCGGGCGCCACGCTGCCGGGCGAGGGCACCAGCGTGAGATCGCGCACGCCCTTACGGATCAGGCCGCGCACCAGCGCCATCGGCTGGCCATGGAAGATCCAGCCGCCGATACCCAGCGTCATGCCGTCCTTGACGACGGAGAGGGCGGTGTCGAGGTCGACGAGTTTCTTCGAGACGGCCATGATTTATCTCCGCAGCATGTCGCGGGCGATCACCAGACGCTGGATCTGGTTGGTGCCCTCGAAGATCTGGTTGATCTTGGCGTCGCGCATGAAGCGCTCGACCGGGAAGTCGCGCATGTAGCCGGCGCCGCCGAAGATCTGCACCGCGTCGGTCGTCACCTTCATGGCGACATCGCTGCAGAAGCATTTCACCATCGAGGACTTGGCCGAGAAGCTCGCCCATTCCTCGCGGTCGGCCATGCGCGTGCAGTCGTAGAGGAGGCAGCGCGCCGCCTCGGTCTGCATCTGCATGTCGGCCAGCATGAACTGGATGCCCTGGAACTCGGCGATCGGCTGGCCGAACTGCTTGCGTTCGCGGCCGTAGCCGACGGCGGCGTCGATCGCGCCCTGCGCCAGCCCGACCGAGATCGCGCCGATGGTCGGCCGGTTGAGGTCGAGGATGCGCATGCAGGTCTTGAAGGCCTGGCCCTCGGGACCGATCATGTTCTCTTCGGGCACGCGCACATTGTCGAAGAAGATCGGCGCATTGGGCACGCCGCGGATGCCCATCTTGCGGTCGAGCTTGCCGTACGAGAATCCCGGGGTCTTGGTGTCGACGATGAACGCCGAGATGCCGTTGGCGCCTTTACCTTCGCTGGTGCGGGCAAACACCAGGATGAAGTGCGCGACCGGTCCGAAGGTGATGTAGATCTTGCCGCCGTTCAGCACCCAGCTCGCGCCGTCCTTGACCGCCCGCGTCTTCATCGAGGACACGTCGGAGCCGGTGCCCGCCTCGGTGATGGCGACGGCGGTCAGCGTGCGGCCCTTGGCGGCGAGCCCGAGATAGTGGCGCTTCTGTTCCTCGGTGCCGAAATTCAGGATCGGCAGCACGAGGCCGAAGGAATTGTTGGCAGCCAGGAGCGCGGCTGATTCGGAGACCTTGGCGATCTCCTCCTTGACGATGCAGACCGAGGTGAGGTCGGCGCCGGGCCCGCCGTATTCCTGCGGCACCCAGAGCTGCAGCAACCCCATGTCGCCGAACACTTCCACGAGCTCCTGCGGAAAGCGGTCGTTCTCGTCGATCTCCGAGGCGATCGGCGCCACGTGCTTCTCGACCATCTTACGCACCTGGTCGCGCAGCAGCAGGTGGTGTTCTTCGAAGTGATAGTTGTTCATCGGTCGAACCTCAGTGAGCCTTGGGCCAGGGAAACTTGCGCGCCAGCACGCCGGTCGAGTCGACGGTGCGGCGCAGCAGGAACAGCTCCTCGTCGTCGGGGTTGGCGGTGCGCTCGATCTTCGCCGGCACCACCAGCTCGAAGCCGGTGTTGTCGCGCACCTCGTCGAGCGTGACGCCGTCATGCAGCGACTTGACGCGCATCGCCTTGCTCGCGGGCTCGAAGTCGAAGACGCCGAGCGGGGTCACCACCAGGCGCGGGCCGCCCTCGGACAGGCCGAAGTCGGTGCGCGAGGTGCCGCCGTCGAGGAAGCCCGCGCCGCAGACGAAATCGACCTTGGGC
>JAUXST010000600.1 GCA_030679805.1 Reyranella sp.
GCGTCTCTAGCGGAACCGCCCGATCTCGAGTCCGTCGATCGGCGTGTTGGTCGAACCTGTCGCGACCAGCTCGGCCATCATGGCGCCGGTACCCGGTCCGAGCTGGAAGCCGTGGGTCGAAAAGCCGAACTGGTGATAGACGCCCTCGGAGGTCGAGCTGGGTCCGACCACGGGAATGCCGTCGGGCATGTAGGCTTCGATACCGGCCCAGGCGCGCACGATGGTGGCCGCGCGCATTGCCGGAAACAGCTCCCACACCGTGCGGGCACTGATGGCGAGCTTGTCCCAGTCGAGTACCGTCTCGTTGCGGTCGCGATAGGGAGTCGCCAGATGGCCGCCGCCGATCACCACCGTGCCATTGCCGAGCTGCTTGAAAGAGAGTTTTCGCCCGCGCAGAATCACGACGGGCTGGATGAACGGCGCCACCCGGCTGGTCACCATCAACATGGGCGCCACGACGGTGAGGGGCACCGGCTCGCCGAGCATCGCCGCGATACGGTCGGCCCAGGCGCCTGCCGCGTTCACGATCTTGGGTGCCTCGATCGGCCCGGCGCTGGTTTCGACCCGCCAGTTTGTACCCACGCGTGCGAGGCCGGTCACAGCGACGCCTTCGAGCACCTCGGCGCCCTTCTCGACAGCGCGTCTGCGGAAGGCTTGTGTCGCGCGAAAAGGATCGGCAGCGCCGTCGCGGCGCGAGACCACGCCGCCGGGACAATGATCGGCCACCGCCGGCACCAGGCGTTTCAATTCAGTGCCATCGATCAGCTCCTCGTGGGTGAAGCCGCGCAGACGGAGGTCTTCGACACGGGCGCGGAAGCTTGCGAGTTCGGTCTCGTTCTCGGCCACCAGCACCGTGCCGTGGCTCTCGAATCCGCAATCGTCGCCGACCAGATCCTCGATGCGCTCCCACAGCGCCATCGAGGAGATCGATAGCGGAATCTCGGCAAGGTCGCGCGCGAGTTGGCGGACGCCGCCGGCATTCACGCCCGAGGCATGGCGGCCGGCATAGTCCTTCTCGACCAGGATCGGTTTCAGACCACGCAGCGCCAGATGCAGCGCCGTCGAGCAGCCATGAATGCCGCCGCCAATGACCACGACGTCGGCGGTGCGCATCGCTAGCGCTCCACGGCCTTGCGCTCGGCCTCGGCGATCGGCAGCGAGGCGAGTTCGGACAGCGTGATCGGCTTCACCGGCGGGCGCAGGCGATAGTAGCCGACCTCGGCCGGCGTCGTGCCGCGCTGGGCCGCGATCAGCTCGGTGACGGTGAGACCACACAGCCTGCCCTGGCACGGACCCATGCCGCAGCGCAGGAAGGCCTTCATCTGGTTTGGCCCCTCGCAGCCGAGGTCTGCGGTATCGCGCACCTGTTTGGCCGTGACCTCCTCGCAACGGCAAACGATCGTGTCGCCCGTGGGCTGGCGGAACGAAGCGGCGGGACGGTTGAGCCCATCGAGGAACGCCCGCCCCATCGCCTCGCGCCGCAGCTTCTGACGGACGATCTGGACATCCGGCACCGAGGCCTCGGGCTTGAGCGCCCGGACGGCGGCGATGGCCGCGATGCGGCCGCGCTCGGCCGCCGCCGTGCCGCCGGCAATGCCCGCGCCGTCGCCCGCCACGGAGATGCCGGGCACCGAGCTGTTGAAATCCCGGTCCACCACCGGCTCGAAGCAGAGCTGGCGTTCATTCCAAGTATGCGCGAGGCCGGCGGCGATCGCGAGATTGACGTTGGGCACGACGCCCTGGTGCAACAGCAGCAGATCGGCTGGCATCCGGCGTTCGCCGTCGGCGGTGCCAAAAACGACCTCGCGCAGCCGCTCGCCACCTACGGCTTCCAGGCGATCGACGCGGATCACCCGTACCTTCGCGCGCACCTCGCGCAGCAGCTTCAGGCCCTTGGAAAAATAGGGCGATAGGACGAAGTCCGGTAGATGGGCGAGCGCGCGCAGCCAGTTGCCGCGCGGCGTGGTGTCGAGGATCGCATCGAGCCTGCCGCCCGCTCGCAGGATCTGCGCCGCCAGCAGCCACAGCAGCGGGCCGCCGCCGGCCAGCACCGTCTTGCCGTTCGGCACGAGGCCCTGCGCTTTCAGCGCCGTCTGTGCGCCGCCCGCGCTCATCACGCCGGGCAGGGTCCAGCCGGGAATCGGAAACGGCCGCTCGAGCGAGCCAGTGGCGATGATTACGCGGCTGGCCTCAATCAGGCGTGCCTGGCCGGCAATCGAAACGCCGACGAGGCGCGCGGGATCGAGGCTCCACACCGTGGCGCCGTTCACGATCAGCGCGCCGCTGGCCTGGGCCTCGGCCGCCAGCTCGGCACCCGCCCAGTAATCCTCGCCCAGGACCGCGCGATCTTTGACGGGGCTGAAAGTGATGGCGCGGTAGATCTGGCCGCCGACGCCAGGATTCTCGTCGAACAGCACGGTCGCGAGGCCGGCGCGGGCGGCGAGTGCCGCCGCCGCGAGGCCCGCCGGGCCGCCGCCGATGACGACAAGGTCGTAAGACGATGCGAGGTCGGAAGCGTTCATTTGCCGTCGCCTGTATCTGTCGTCCTGAGCGCAGCGAAGGACCTCCCGCCCGCTCCACAGCTCACTCTTGCAACAGGCGCCAGATCCTTCGCTGCGCTCAGGATGACAAGAATCATCGTCCCGCCTCCCGCTTGCCGGTCTGCGTCTCGACCGTCATCCCGTCGCGCACCGGCATGAGACAACCCTGGCGACTGCCGACGCCGTCGACCGTGACGAGGCACTCGAAGCAGACGCCCATCAGGCAATAGGGCGCACGTGGCGCGCCGGAAACGGGTGTCGTGCGGCAATGGTCGATGCCGGCGGCAATGAGAGCCGCGGCAACCGTGTCGCCCGCGCGCGCCGAGATCGGCTTGCCGTCGACCGTTATGGCAACGGGCGTTCCTGCCTCAGCCAGCCGCTTGTACATGAAACCTCCGTGCGCTGAAGGGCGCGACCAGCGATGTGTCGAGGGCACCTCGGGCGATCATCGGCGCCACGGTGAGCGCGTGATTGGCCGCCAGCGTTACGCCCGAATGGCAGCAGACGGTGAAGGCGCCGGGATGTGTCTCGGACTCGTCGTAGATCGGGAAGCCATCCTGGGTCATCACCCGGATCGCGCTCCAGGTGCGCACGACGTTGACGTTGGCCAGCAGCGGGAACAGGCGCACCGCGCGCTCGGCCTCGGTGGCGCTGACACCCAATGTAAGCCCGGCGGGATCGACGCTCTCTTCCTTGGAATCGCCGATCATGACCGTACCTTCATCGGTCTGGCGCAGCGTGACCACGGGATGGTTGAGGAACGGCCGCAGTCGCTCGGTGACGACGATTTGGCCGCGCTCCGGCTTCATTGGCGCTTCGAGGCCGACCATGGGAGCCAGCCGCATATTGGCGTTGCCGGCCGCCAGCGCCACCTTAGCCGCGCGGATCTCGCCCTTTTCCGTGGCGAGGCGGAACTCGCCGCCGTCCTTGGTGATGGTCTCGACGCGATGGCTCGGCAGGTAGGTGACGCCTCGCGCCTTGATCGCCGTATGGAGTGTGCGGAACAGGCGGAGTGAATTCACGTGCCCGTCGAGAGGGCAAAAGCTGCCGCCCACCACCTCGGGGCCGATATCGGGCAGCATCTTGGCGACCTGGCCGCGGTCCATGATCTCGGTCTTGTAGTCGACGATGCCGGGCTGGTTGTGCAGTCGCTTCAGGATATTGGCGCGCGCCTCCAGTTCCCTCTCCGACAGGGCGAGATGAAAGCCGCCGGAGCGCTGGAAGGAGACATCGAGGCCGGTCTCCTCCTTCAGGGTTTGTGCGAACCCACCCCAGGCGTTGGAAGACCGGATCGTCCAGCCGGCGTACTCGGGCAGGCCGAGCCCCTTGCTCTGGACCCAGACGAGCGCGAAGTTGCCGCGGCTCGCGCGCACGGCGCGGTCGCCCTCGTCGAGCACGACGACACGGCAGCCCTCACGCGCCAGGCCCCAAGCGGTGGCGACTCCGACCAGCCCGCCACCCACAACGGCGACGTCGTAGTAGCTAACGGCCATCGACGCCCCTCCCGACCAGCAGCTTTTCCAGTCCGTAGGCGCGATCCATCACCACCAGCGCCGCCACGGTAACGGCGATCACGCAGGCCGAGACCGAGGTCACCAGCGGATCGATATTGTCCTGGATGTAGAGGAACATGCGCACCGGCAGGGTTTCCGTGCCGGGAGCGGCGATGAACACCGTCATCGTCACCTCGTCGAAGGAATTGATGAAGGCAAGCGCCCAGCCGCTCGCCAGCCCCGGCAGCACCAGCGGGAGCGTGATGCGGCGCAGCACGACCCACTCCGAGGCGCCCAGCGACACCGCGGCATGTTCGATGGCACGATCCAGGCCGACCGCCGAGGCGAGCGTGAGGCGGAGCGCGAAGGGCAGCACGATCACGATATGCGCCAGCACCAGCCCGACGAAGGTGCCGCCCAATCCGATCTGGGTGAAGAAGCGCAGGAAGGCGATGCCCAGTACGATGTGCGGGATCATCAGCGGCGACATGAAGAGCGCCGTGATCGCCTCGCGACCGCGGAAGCGATAGCGCGCGATGGCGAGTGCTGCCGGCACGGAAAAGGCAACGGCAATCGCCGACGACAGCGCCCCCAGCCACAGGCTGCGCCAGAAGGCCGAGACGAACTCCGGGTAGCGGGCGATGGCGTAGAACCAGCGCAGCGACCAGCGGTCGGTCGGGAACGAGAGAAAGCCCTCGGGCGTGAAAGCCACCCAGCAGACGACCAGGATCGGCGCCAGCATGAAGGCCACGAACAGCGTGTGG
>JAUXST010000610.1 GCA_030679805.1 Reyranella sp.
GCGTCTCGAACTTCTCTTCGTCGCCGACGGGACCGAACACGCCATGGGTCTCGGCCAGCCAGAGGAGGATCGCGCCCGACTGGCTCATGCGCCTGCCGTCGACCTCAAGGACCGGCACCTCGCCCATCGCGTTGGTCGCAGCGCGCCATTGAGGGTCGCGGTTCTGGCCGCCGGCGAGGTCGACACCCACCGGCTCCCAGTCGAGCCCGGCGCCATTCAGGAACAGTACCACCTTGAACGAATTGCCCGAGCCGCCGACGCAGTACAGCCGGTATCGCGCCATCGTCAGGTCCTACGTCCAGCAATCATTCGATCCTCCGCGATGGAAGCATAGTCGCCGGCTGCTGACATCGTTGAGCGAGGAGCTTTCACGGCGTCCGGATGCCCCTGTGGCCTTTGGGTGACCATGCCGTCATGCCCCGCATGCTGCCGATTCATGGGCTAAAGGCGGGGTGGGGATGTGCAGCATGGAAACCATCCAGAGCAGAAAGGACGATCGTCGATGATTGCGAGTTTCACCGGTTTGCCTTCGCAGTGTGCCGGCGGTGTCGGCATGAAGCGTGCCGACATTCACCAGGCCTCCAGCACACCCGATTCGACGCGTTTCTCGGACGAGCAGAAGGCCGAGGTGCACGCCACCCTGGAGGCGATCCTCGATCGCCTCGACGGGATGCCGCGGGAGCCGGACCCCTGGGAGGAGACCTGCCTGGTCCTGGCCCTCAACTTTCTCGAGTCGGGCCTTTACGAACGCGCGATCAAGGCTCTGGAGGACTGCGTCTTGCCGGCCGGCGAGCGATCGGCCTGGCGCGAGCGACAGATCAACAGGAACCCTCGACGCTACTCGGTGGTCCGCCTCCGGGCCCGACTCGCCGGCGTGAAGGCGACCATCAGGTAGGGCGGGCCTTCGTCGGATCGCCGAGAGTCTTGTTGAGGGCTGCGGCCTTCGCCGCGAGGCGGCGGGCGGTGAAGGCGTCGATGGCCGTGCCCTTGGTGATCTCGAGCGTGGCCATTTCGAATTTTCCGCCGGGCACGAGCCGGGGCTCGATCAGGCGCAGGCGCTGTCCGCGCCAGAAGCCGAACAGCACGCGCTCCTCCTCGGCGCGGATCAGCAGCACGGGGCCGCGCGCGAGATAGACGAGATGGCCCCACTTGACGGTCTCGTCCAGGGTGGCGGCCGAGCGAACGGCGGCGCGCAGCATTTCCACACAGTCGCGGCGCCAGCCGCGGAGCGCGCTCACGTAGGAATCCGGGGTGGCGGCGGGCATGATTTTCTTCATCATCGCTGCACTCCTACGAAATCGTGAGCAGGTAGCGCGCCAGCACCCCGCCGCGCTGCGGCGGCAGAAGCGCGGGGGCTGCATACAATTTGACGGTGACGGCGCAGCCCTCCGCATCAGATGACTTGGTGAGGGCGGCGAGCTGGTCGAAATCGGCGGCGGTGTAGCCCGCTT
>JAUXST010000612.1 GCA_030679805.1 Reyranella sp.
AGATGGGCGACCAGGACCTCTTCTATCCCAACCCGACGATCCCCTACGGCATGCACGACTGGACCCTGTCGGCCGCGCTGATGGCCAAGGTGCTGGCCGACAAGGGCTACCACTACCAGTTCATGTTCGCGAAGAACGCCAAGCACGTCGACCGCCCGACCGTGGCGCAGACGCTGCCGTATGCGCTCGAATGGGTGTGGAAGGGTTATCCGACTCCGTAGCGCTCATCAGCGAGAGGCGATGATGCTGTGCGGCACAGGCCTCTTCCAAGCGTTGACGGATGAGGCGACTTCTCTCGCCGTTGTGTGGGTACCCGCCGCGCCTGCACTCCGGCATCGCGACGCGTGCCGCCGCAATCGGGGTTGGCTTCCTCGCCATTGTTTCGTATTGCTGGCCCGCAAGCGATCTCTCCCAGGAAAAGCCACATGCCAGTGACCCGCCGCGTCGTTCTCGCATCAGCAGCTCTCGCTGCTGCCGCTCCAGCTGGCGCGCAAACGCAAGGAAAAACCATGACGACCGAGAGCGGCCTGAAAATCATCGACACGACCGTCGGCACGGGCGCGAGCCCCAAGAGCGGCCAAACCTGTGTCATGCACTACACCGGCTGGCTCTCCGAAGGGGGCGCGAAAGGCAAGAAGTTCGATTCTTCCGTCGATCGCGGCCAGCCCTTCGAGTTTCCCATCGGCATGAAGCGCGTCATCGGCGGCTGGGACGAGGGCGTTGCCACCATGAAGGTGGGCGGCAAGCGGACGCTGATCATTCCGCCGCAGCTTGGCTATGGCGAGCGGGGCGCCGGCGGCGTCATTCCGCCCAACGCCACGCTGATATTCGATGTCGAGCTGCTGGGGATCAAGTAAGCATCCAGTTGAGCCATGGTGATGACTCAGCTCACCGGTTGAGCGCCTGCGGGCCGCTGACGAAGCGATCGTCCCGGGCGTAAAAGCGCAGAAGACGGCCGGCTTACCCTCGCTCACTGCCGACCATGGCCCTTGTCTAGGAACCAGCGACAGGGGATATGTCCTCGACGAACGCTCTCGGCGACTGCGGTCGGTTGTGTTGATGCGGGCGGGGGCGAACGTCGATGGCCAGGAAAAAGATCGTTTCGGCGGCCGAAGCCGCCGCCATCCTTCATGACGGCGACACCGTCTGCA
>JAUXST010000624.1 GCA_030679805.1 Reyranella sp.
GGGGCTTCTCTAGCGATTGGTGAGCTTGAGCTCGTTGCGCCGGTTGCGGGCGCGATCGACGGTCGACAGCGGCTGGTACTCGCCGTAGCCGGCGGCGACCAGGCGATCGTTGGGGATGCCTTCCTTGTGCAGGAATTTCACCACGGCGATCGCCCGGGCCGTGGAGAGTTCCCAATTGGAGGGGTAGAGCGCGTTTTTGATCGGCGTGCTGTCGGTATGGCCGTCGACCTGGAGAACCCAGTTGATGTTCTTGGGAATCTGGGAGGAGATCTCGATCAGCCGCTGGGCGACGTTGGCGAGCTGCTTCTCGCCGCCCGGCTGAAGGACCGCCGACCCCGAGGGGAACAGCACTTCCGACTGGAAGACGAAGCGGTCGCCCACGATCTGCACGTCGCGTTGGCCGGCCAGCGCTTCGCGCAGCTTGCCGAAGAATTCCGAGCGATAGCGCGCCAGTTCCTCGACCTTGCTGGCGAGCGCGCGGTTGAGCTTCTGGCCAAGATCGACGATCTGGACCTGCTGCTCCTTGGCCTTGGCGTCGGCCGCCTCGAGCGCGAGGTTGAGGCGGGAGAGTTCCGCCTTGAGCCCCGCCAGTTCGGCCGAGAGCCGGACGACCGCGGCCTTCTGTTCGGCTGCCATCTTCTGTTCCTCGGTGAGATCGCCGAAGAGCTTGCCCTTTTCATTGTTGGCTGCGGCGAGGGAGGCCGCCAGGCGCGTAAGCTCGAGCCGCTGCCGCTCGATCTCATTCTGCAGATCGGCCTGCTTGGTCTCGGCGGTCTTTGTCGCGGTTTGCATCGCCGCGGCCAAGCGATCGCGTTCGGCCAGCATCGAGGACAGACGTTCGGTGAGCTGGTCGCGCTCGATCTTGAGGGCATCGGTGGACTTGCGCTCGGCTGTCAGGCTGGCGTCCAGCCGGTCGCGCTCGCTCTTGAGGGCCTCGGCGGACTTGCGCTCGGCGCTCAGGTTGGCGTCCAGCCGATCGCGCTCGGTACGCGCCCGCTCGAACTGGAGCGAGAGCTGCTCGATCTCCTTCTTCAGGTTCTCGCCGGCCTTCTTTTCGACCGACAGCATGTTGGCAAGGTCGCCAACCTGCTTGTTCAACTGGTCGATCGCCGTGTCCCGGTTGGTGAGTGCATCCGAGAGCGTGAATTGCGCGACGCTGAAGATCGACAGCAGGAAGACCAGCACCATCAGCAGGGTGGTGAGGGCATCGACGTAACCCGGCCACGTATAGTCGGCGCCTCCGGCTCGGCGGCGGGACGAATGGGCCGCCATTGCCCTATCCCTCGCCTCGCGAAGGCTGCCCGGTATCGCGCCGGGCCGGCGCCGCAATGGTCCGGGCCAGCAGCCTGAACTCGCCGCGCAATTCGTCGGCAAGCAAGCTGCGATTGCGGGCGCTGTCCTCGATCAGGCGGGCAAGCAGGGCTTCGAGCGAGCGCTGGTGCATCCTGAGCGCATCGTCGCTCGTTGTATCGGGACGGGCCGACAGGCGCTCGGTGACGCCGCGCAACTCTTCGACGAGCATTGCCCGACTGCGCGCACTCTCCTCGACCAAATGGGTGAGCAGAGCCTCGATATTGCGCTGATGCGCGAGGAGGGCTGCATTGTCGGTTCCGTCCAGCCGGCCGGCAAGCTGACCGACGGCGCCGCGCAGTTCTTCGGCGACAGAGGCGCGGTTGCGCGCGCTTTCCTCGACCAGATGGGCGAGGAGGGCCTCGATGTTGCGCTGATGCGCCAGGCCCGCCTGCCGATCGCCACCTTCCGCGCCTTCGTGGAGGCGATCGACCGTGCCGGCGATCCTGTTCGACTGCTCGGCAAGCTGCGCAAGAAGTCCTTGCTGGTCGCGTATGGTCTCGGTGAGCGCGCCCAGCCGGTCGGCAAGCGCCGCCCCGGCGGCCGTCGCGGCCTCCCGGTTCTCCTCGCTGCGCCGAAGGGTGCGGACGAGGTCGTCGAGACCTTCCGCCGTGTGCTCGAGCACGGCTTCGGCGTAGGCCGGCACGCCCTGTTCGCCTTCACCCGTCAGGCCGCCGCGGGAAACGCGGGTCGCGCTGGCGAGCCATTCCTCCAGTTCGATGTGGAAGCGGCCTTGAGCCTGGCTCGCCTGAAGCTCGAGGAAGCCCAGCACCAGGGAGCCCGAGAGGCCGAACAGCGAGGCACCGAAAGCCGTCGCCATGCCCTTGAGCGGACCATCGATGCTGGCCTTCAGCTTGGCAAACATCTGTACGGCGTCGCCCGCGGTCACCTGCAGGCCGGAGATGGCATCGGCCACAGCGCTGATCGTTTCCAGCAGTCCCCAGAAGGTGCCGAGCAGGCCGAGGAAGATCAGCAGGCCGATCATGTAGCGCGTGAGGTCGCGCCGTTCATCGAGGCGCGTGGCGATGCCGTCGAGCATCGCGCGCGTGGCCGTAGGCGAAAGGCGGAAACTGTCCTGGCCCTTGCCCAGCATGGCGGCCATCGGCGACAGGAGATTGATCGACTGCGTCTCGAGCGGCGGTGCGTCGCGCTCGCGGCTCTGGAAGCGCCTTAGCCACATTACTTCGGGCCGCAGCGAGATCACCTGCCGCATCACCACGAGGATGCCGAGGATCAACACGCCCAGGATCACGCCGTTCAGGATCGGCGTGTTCATGAATACGCGCTGCAGATCGTGGCGCAGCACGTACGCGAGCGCTGCAACGGCCACCAGGAACAGCAGCATGCGGACCAGATACGGCAGCGGGCTGCTCAACTTATGGTCTGCGAGGGAACGGTCCTGGTTGATCATGAATTCGGCACCAGGATATCGACACGTTCGCTTCCGCCGCCCCTGCTGTCGCCACCGAAGGCACCGACCTCGATGCGGGTCTTGATCCCCCGGTCGATCAGGTAGCTGCGGACCACCAGCGCGCGGGCGAGCGAGACTTTGCGGCTGTCCGGATCGCCGCTGCCGGCGTAGGCGCGGATTTCGATCAGGCGAGGCCTGCGATCGCCGAGGTTCTTGGCTAGGCGATCAAGATCGACTTTCGCGTCGTTGCTGAGGACGGCCGACTGGCTGGTGAAGGCAATGGTGGCAGCCACACTGCTGTTGGGCAGGATTGGCGGAGTAGACGGTTCGAGCGGGCGGGTGGGCGCGACGGCGGCCGACCGGACCGGCGGTGTCTGGGTTGCCGCCGGCGGAGTGGGTGCGGCGGGTGGCGTTGAGCGCGTTGTAGCCGCAATCGCGGCTGCCGCGGCTGGCGACGGAGATGGGGCGGCCGGTGGAGCAGGGACCGCAGCCGGCGGGGGTGGCGTTACGGCAGCCATCGGGCCTGGCGTGGCCGGAGATGGAGGCGTAGCGGCCGGCGGAGGGCGAGTGGTCACCGGCGGCGTCGGCTGCGTAGTCGGTAGGACGGGGGCTGCGGCGGTCATCGGAGCAGTTGCGGTTGGTGACGGTCGAGTGGCTGCCGGCGGCGTTGGCGCTGCAGCCGGCGGAGCAGCCGTTGTCGCCGGTGGCTTGGGTGTTGCAGCAGCCATCGCGGTTGGTGCTGCGGGCGATGGCGGTGTGGGGACCGGCTTGGGTCGCGTGGCGACCAACGGTGCGGGTGCTGCTGCTGCTGGGGTCGCAGCCTGTGGCACGGGGGGCGCGGCCGTTGGTACAGGCGTCGCGACGGCCAACGGAGTTGGTGTGGTCGGCGGCGAAGAACGGGGAACCAACTCGGCGCGCGTGACCACTGGCGGCGCGGCCGGCGGAGGTGGTACGGCGATCGTCACTTGAGTCAGAGCCGGCGGCGTGGAGGCCGGCGCGGGCGCGTAGCTGCGGCGCGCCGGCGGCGCATTTCCCAGTTCGGGAATGGCCACGATCCGGCTCTCGATCGGCCCGGGCGGCGGCGCCGGCAGATAGGCGCCGGGATTGTAGCTATACGCGGACGCCGGCACGCCGGCAGAGACATTTCCCGCGGCGACGCTGCCGGCGGAAACATTGCCTACGGCGGTGACATTGCCGGCGGGGACGACGCCGGCAGAAACGGCGGAGGCGGGATAGGCGGTCGCTGCTCCGCCGCCCCGCCAGGGATTGAAGGCTGGTCCGCCGGCGGGACCAACAGTGTCGACGATCGGATAGGCCGCCTGCGGGCCATACTGCGGCACCGGCCCACCCGGTAGGCCAGCGCCGGAGTAGGGATTGAAGGCCGTGACGTTCGCTCCCTGGGCGAAAGCCTGAGTGGCGCCGAAGCCCAAGATGGCGAAGGTGAGACTGCGCACGGCGACCGAAGACATTGGCATAACCGATTGCCTTTCAAAGCATTTGGCGAGTCGTCACAGTCCACTGCTGGGCGCGCGTTAGCGGCCGGAGGATAGCCAATGGAAGCCCTTCGCTCAACCTGCCGGCGGTCGAGCAGATGACATGGCTCACCGCCGGCACCCATCGGCCGGCGACGCTTGCCGTGCGCACCGTGGCCGGCCTGGCGCAGGAAACATTGAAGACGAGCTAGAGAGGTGACCTAAAGCGATGACCTAAAGCGATTCGGCAGGGCGGCTGCCCGTCAGGATCTCGATCATCGAGTCGCGCAGGCCGGCGTTGCTGGCCAGGATCGAGGGGCCGCCCAGGACGTAGGGATTGCCCGAGATGTCGCCCACGAAGCCACCGGCCTCGCGCACCAGCAGAAGGCCGGCGGCGACATCCCAAGGTGCCAGGCCGAATTCAAAGTGGGCATCGAACCGGCCAGCGGCCACGAAGGCGAGATCGAGGGCCGCGGCGCCCCAGCGGCGCACACCGGCGGTGCGCTCCATTACGGCGGCGAGCTTGGGGATGTAGTCGGCATGGCCACTCTTGCCGATATGAAGCAGGCCAGTGCCGACCAGGGCGCGGGCAGGATCCTTGCGGCCTGACACGCGCAGCCGGCGCGAACGGGCAGCCGGCGTGTCGATGTAGGCGCCGTTGCCTTTCTCCGCCCAGAACAGCTCGTCGGAGATCGGCTGGTAGACGACGCCGGCGATGATCTCGCCGTCGCGCTCCAAGCCGATCGAAATGGCGAAGTGCGGCACGCCGTGCAGGAAATTGGTTGTACCGTCGAGCGGATCGACGATCCAGCGGTTGCGGCCGTCGCCCTTGATCTCGGTGCCCTCTTCGCCGAGGAAGCCGTATTCCGGCCGCGTCTTCAGCAATTCGGTGCGCAGCACGCGCTCGGCCTTGATGTCGGCATGGCTGACGAAGTCACCCGGACCCTTTTCGGAGATCTGCAGGTGCTCGACCTCGCCGAAATCGCGCTTCAGGTTCTTGGCCGCGGCGAAGGCGGCGCGGATCATCACCGTGACGGTGGCCGAGCGCGGTGCAAGCGAACGGCGCTCGGGCGGACCCGACCGTTCGCGGCCCGGCGCCATGGGTGCGCGGCCGATGCGCGCGACGGGGCGATCGCCGAAGGCACGGTCTCTGGGGGGACGATCGGTGGGGAGGGCCACGATTCTATTTTTCCTTGGGTGCGATCAGTCCTTGGAACGTTCCATGTAGCTGCCGTCCTCGGTATTGATCACAAGCCGCGTGCCGACGCCGATGTGCGGTGGCACCATCACGCGGATGCCGCCCTCGACGATGGCGGGCTTGTAGGACGAAGACGCCGTCTGGCCCTTGACCACGGCATCGGCTTCGGTGACGGCGAGGACCACCGTCTTGGGCAGTTCGATGCCGACCGGCGTGCCTTCGTAGAGCGAGACGGCGACTTCCATGCCGTCCTGGAGGAAGCGGGCGAGGTCGGCGTCGAGGACGTCCGCGCCGACCACAAGCTGCTCGAAGTTCTCCTTGTCCATGAAGGTGTAGCCGTTCTCGTCCTTGAACAGGAATGTGCACTCGCGATCGTCGATATGGACGCGCTCGATCGTCTCGCCGGAACGGAAGCGTTCCTGGAGCTTGTTGCCTTCCCGCAGCGCCTTGGCTTCGATGGCCACGAACGCGCCGCCCTTGCCGGGGCTGATGTGCTCCACCTTGGAGGCTACCCAGAGCTTGCCGTTGTATTCGATGACGTTGCCGGCGCGAATGGAATTGACGGGAACTTTCATGGGCTTACCGGGGCTCGTCACAGGTTCGGATGAATGGAATTCGGCCCCGTCCGCAGGGAGCGGGGCGAGGCCGACGGGCGGCCTTCTATCAAAGGCGACCGGGGGCCGCAACCGGGCCTCGCAGGCCCTTGGGGACCCTACAGCCCCAGTTCGGCCTGCTTTTTCTTCGGCAGGGCGGCGGCGATCACGGCGTGGGCGCGTTTGAGATAGGCCTTGGTCTCCGCAGGTGACAGGATCTTGGGGTCGTCGAGCG
Organism: Reyranella sp.; assembly: GCA_030679805.1. GTDB lineage: Bacteria > Pseudomonadota > Alphaproteobacteria > Reyranellales > Reyranellaceae > Reyranella. Next base: position 6,260 of record JAUXST010000624.1, read on the forward strand.
CCACCCACTTGGCGCGCGCCAGATAGGGTGCCGGGCGGAAACCGTCGGAACGGCTGAGCGCCTCGTAGTGCTCGGGCGGGCATTTGAAGCAGACCCGGCCGACCGAATGGTCGGGTGGAGCGATCAGGCAGAACATCTTGCCGCCCACCTTGAAGACGATGACGCCCTCCCATTGCACGGTGCGTGTCGCGGCGGGCAGCTTGCCGCAGTAGGCGTCGATCTGTTTGGGCGTCATACCGCCACCCTACACGGCGTCCGTGGCGCGTGCGATGGTCGGGTATGACCGAGTGGCGCCCCGACAAGCTCAGCCGACGCCTGCCGCATCTGGCGGCGCGCGCCCGCCTTCAGGCGGCGATGCGACTGTGGTTTGCGGGCGAGGGCTTCGTCGAGGTCGAGACGCCCATCCTGCAGGTGGCGCCCGGTGCCGAAGTCCATCTCTCGGGCTTCGCCACGGAATGGGAATTGCCGGACGGCGAGGAGCGCGAGCGCTGGCTGCACAGCTCGCCCGAGTTCGCGATGAAGAAGCTTTTGGCCGGCGGCATTCCAAAACTGTTCCAGTTCGCCCGCGTGTTCCGCAACGCCGAGGGTTCGGCGCTGCATCATCCCGAATTCACCATGCTGGAATGGTATCGCGCGGGGGCTGGCTACGAAGCGATCATGGCCGACTGCGCGGCACTGCTGGCGCTGACGGGCGTGGAAGAATTGCGCTGGGAGGACCACCGCTGCGATCCCCGGGCGGCGCCCGAGCGCCTGACCGTGGCCGACGCTTTCGAGCGTTATGCCGGAGTTGATCTCTTTGCGACGATCGGCAGCGCCGAATGGCTCTCGCATGCCTCGGGCGTGGCGATGCATGCCGGCGACAGCTGGGACGATGTTTTCTTCCGCATCATGTTCGAAAAGATCGAGAAGCGCCTCGGCATGGGCCGACCGACCATCCTTTGCGAATACCCGATCTCGATGGCGGCGCTCGCTCGCGCCAAGCCGGGCGATCCGCGCGTGGCCGAACGCTTCGAACTCTATGCCTGCGGCGTCGAACTCGCCAACGCCTTCGGCGAACTCACCGATCCTGGCATTCAGAGGATGCGGCTCGAGGCCGACATGGACGAGAAGGAACGGCTCTACGGCTTGCGTTGGCCGGTCGACGACGATTTCCTGGCGGCGCTCGATCACGGCCTGCCGGACTGCGCCGGCGTGGCGCTTGGTTTCGACCGGCTGGTGATGCTGGCGACCGGCGCATCGCACATCGAGGACGTGCTCTGGTTACCGGTCCGTTGAGAAGATCTCGTTGAAAGCGCGGACGGCGGCTTCCGGGCCGTCTTCATGGTTCCAGACGCCGCCGGCAACCGCGAGGAAATCCGCGCCGGCCGCGATCACCGGCCGACAGTTCTCGACCGTGATGCCGCCGATGGCCACGCAGGGGATCTCGAACAGCTTGCTCCACCATTCGATGATTTCCAGCGACGCCGGCGTGGTCACGGCCTTGGTATTCGAGGTAAAGAAGGCGCCGAAGGCCACGTAGTCGGCGCCGGCTTCGCCGGCCTCCATGGCGAGGTCGCGCGAGGCCTTGCAGGTGACGCCGACCTGGCGCTGCGGGCCGACGATGCGGCGCGCTTCGGCACAGGACATGTCGTCCTGCCCGACATGCACACCGTCGCAGTCGAGCTTCACCGCGAGGTCGGGCCGGTCGTTCATGATGAAGGCTACGTCGCGCTGCTGGCAGATCGGCCGCAGCGTGTCGGCGACGCGGGCGATCGCGTCGTCGGCCACGTCCTTCAGGCGAAGCTGGAAGGCGGCAACGTCACCGCCATTCAATGCCGCGCGCAGATCGTCGGCGAAGATCGCGGGATGCTCGATGCGCTGGGGGGAGATGAGGTAGAGGCGGGTCATTTTATTCGGGCATGGTTTATTCGGTCTCCGCCGTGCCGTCGAGTCGGCCTACCGTCTTTGTTCCCGCCCGTCAAAAACTTGTCGTTGTCCCCACCCGCGGGATGGTCTAATGGCCCCCCATCTGTCGAGCGGGTGATTGTGAGCAAAGCCAAGCCAACGAAGACTGCCTTGCTGGTGTTGGCATTAACGATCGCAAGCCTGCTCTTGGGAATCGAGGTCGCCGCCTACCTGACCGTCCCGGGGATCGCCATGTCGTCCGAGGGGGATGCCTTGGTGATCTTCGATCCCGAGATCGGCGTGATCCCCAATCCCAACGCGCACAACAGGCGCATCTATCCCGCCATCAAGGATCGGAAGGCGTTCGCCTTCGATGTTTACACCAACGACCGTGGCGCCCGTGTCGATGGGCCCGGCGAGCGGAGCCCGGCCCGCGTCGACATCCTCACCGTCGGCGATTCATTCACCTGGGGCTACCACCTCGAAAATCCGCAGACCTATGCGAGCACGCTCGGACGGGAACTCAAGGCGAGCGTTTCCAATCTCGCCATGGCGAGTTATGGCACCACGCAATCGCTGCAGATCCTGCGGCGAAACCGAGATCTCGCCCCCAGGCTGATCGTCTATGGAATGATCGCCCATCATTTCGAGCGCAACGTCATGCCGTGCGCGCCGTCCTACTATCCGTTCTGCCTCGACGTTTCCCACGTCGCATCGGACGGGCAGGGCAAGCTCCGGATCGCGCCACCGTGGAGCAACGGGGTGCGGCGCCTCCAGCAGCAGCTCTCGGGCGACTACTTCAATCCGGCCCGCTGGCTGACGCATGGCATCGACGTCATCCAGGGCCGGATCGAATACGCACGGGCCACATTCGACGAGGCGGACGAGGCCAGGAAGGACCGCGCCATGTCGTTCCTCCTGCGCGAGATGGAACGCACCGCGGCCGAGATGGGCGCCCCGCTGCTCATCGTCTACCTTCCCACCAACTATTGGGGCCCGCCGGCGGGCCTGGCGCGCGTCATCGGCAACATCCGGTTGCTCGATCTGACCGAGAGCTTCCAGCGCAACAAGGAAGCGGGTGGGCCAAATCCCTATATCGTCGGCGATGGTCACCCGAGCGCCGCCGGAAACGCGCTGATCGCCAACGAGATCGCGAAATACGTCCGCCGCGAAGGGCTGCTCAAATAGCTGCGGGCTTGCGCGCCCGCAGCTCCGAGACTTCCGTCTCTACATCTTGCCCTGGTAGATGCTGATGATCTTGTCGAGCATGTCGAGCGCCTGGTCGCGCGGGCGCTGGAAGGTGTTGCGGCCGATGATCGAGCCATTGGCGCCGCCGTCGCGCAGGCCGCGCACTTCGGAGAACAGGCCCTCGAGGTCTTTCGCCTCGCCGCCGGAGAACACGACGATGCGGCGGCCGTTGAAGGTCGCCTGCATCACGTGCTTGATGCGCGCGGCCAGCGTCGAGGTGTCGACATTGGCCTTCTCGTAGGCGGCCTTGGCCTCGGGCTGCCACAGCACGTTGGTCGGCGGCTTCACCTTGATGATGTGGGCGCCGAGGAGTGCTGCCATGTGGGCGGCATAGGCGCAGACGTCGAGCGCCGTCTCGCCCGCCTTGTCGAGCTTGCCGCCGCGCGGGTAGGACCACATGACGACGGCGAGGCCGACCGACTTGGCCTCCTCCGCCATCTCGCGGATCTCTTCGATCAACTCGTACTGCGACTCGGAGCCGGGATAGATCGTGAAGCCGATCGCCGAGCAGCCGAGCTTGAGTGCATCCATCACCGAGGCGGTGACCGCCTGGTCCTTGTTGGTCGACAGCGAATTGGCCGAGTTGACCTTGAGGATGGTCGGGATCGCGCCGGCGAAAGTGTCGGCGCCGGCCTCGAGCGGGCCGAGCGGCGCGGCATAGGCGTTCAGGCCGGCGTCGATCGCGAGCTGGTAGTGGTAGTGCGGATCGTAGGCGTCCGGGTTGGGCGCGAAGGAGCGGGCGGGGCCGTGCTCGAAGCCCTGGTCGACGGGCAG
>JAUXST010000552.1 GCA_030679805.1 Reyranella sp.
GGCGGCGCTGCTGCGTCACGTTGTCGAAGGTGGTGATGCGCGGAAAGCCCGCCTTGGTCGCGGCGTTGGACGGCGAGGACGAGAGGCCGTTGCCGAACATGTTGGGGATGATGATGAAATAGCGCGACGGGTCGAGGCAATGCTCGAAGTTGACCAGCCATTCGATGTCGGTGTGCTGCGCGCCGTAACTCGTCGGATAGACGATGACATTGTCGCGCTTGGGGGAAAGCGTGCCGTAGGTCTTGTAGACGATCCGGGCGTTCTTCAGCGTGCCGCCCCGCTGCAACGAAAGATCGCCGCACTCGAAGACGCCTTCGCTGGTCTTCACGCCGCACTCCGCCCCAGGCTGCGCAGGATCTCGCCCTGAACCTGGATATAGCCGCGCGCCACGAATTTCAGATGCGGCCGCAGATGGCGGTGCGCCTCCGGCAGATGATGGAACGGGATGTTGGGCAGCAGGTGGTGCTCGGCGTGATAGGGCAGGTTCCACATCAGGAAGCGCACGATCGGATTGGAAAGCGTCGTACGCGTGTTGGCGAAGCCATCGTCGCTGTTGGGGCAGAGCGTATGTTCGCACAGAAGATAGAGACGCAGCAGCGGCAGGCCGATCAGCAGCGGGATGAACCACACCCACAGCACGGCATCGGTCTTGAGCAGGATCGACCCCGCGATCAGCGCGGCATAGAAGGCGAGCAGCAGGCGGCCCCAGCGCCGCACCTCGGGCCAGGCCGACTGGTGGATGTAATTGACGTCGCCCCTGAAGCCGAAGGGAAACAGGAAGATGTCGCGGGCGCGGATCATCAGGAAAGGGATCGAGCTGATGCGGAAGAGATAGCTGCCCCAGGTCCGGGGCGTGCCGGAAGTGATCAGCTCGGGATCGCGCGCTGGATCCTGCGTATAGCGGTGATGCGCCATGTGATAGTGCCGGTAGAAGCCGGCGTTGTTCAGGATCGCGGCACCGGAGAAGAAGGCCAGTATGTCGGCGAAACGGCGCGTCTTGAACGAATTGTAGTGGGTCGACTCGTGCATGGCACCGAACAGCGTGTTCACGAACACCGCCTGCAGCAGCAGTGCCGGCACGACCCACCAAGTGCCCAGCGTCGCGAGCACAAGCCAGCCACCGGCGACCAGTAGCGCGAGATGCGCTCCGGTCTGCACAAAACCCTTGGCGTCGGACCGGCTATAAAGGCGCTTCAGCACCTCCGCCGGCACCACCCGCATCTGGCGGGCACGCTGGCCGGTTACGAGATAGGCGCCCATAGCCCGTCCCGGTAGGCGATCTCGGTCGCCGCCTCGCGCTTCTTCTTTTCCTCCTCGCTGAGGCCGATCTGGTCGCCGACCATGCGGCTGATCGAGGGGAAGGTGCCCTTGGGCTGGGCGTAGTCGCCGGTCCACAGGCGCGAGCGCAGCAGCGCCTTGGCGCAATGGAGATAGGCCTGCCGCACCGACACCACGATGGCGCATTTCGGCGCCTTGCCCTGGACCGCCATCGATTCCAGCAGCGACGGATCGACCGACAGCCGCGCGGTGCCGGCCAGCCGCACCGTCTCGTTGGTGCCGGGCAGCAGGAAGATCAGGGCGATCTCGGGGTTCTCGAGCAGGTTCTTCAGCGTATCGAGCCGGTTGTTGCCCGGCCGGTCGGCGATGGCCACCGTGTGCTCGTCGAACACCATGAACGACCCCGGCGGATCGCCGCGCGGGGTCACGTCCTGCTTGCCCGAGGCGTCGGCCGTGGCGACCAGGCAGATCGGCGAGAGGGAAATGAACCGCCCCATATGAACGTCGATGCGGCCGATGTCCTTGACCGCAGCGGTCACGCTGACGGGCGCATAGGAGGCGACCAGGGCAGCGGCCCCCGCGGCGTCAAGGAGCGTGGGGAGCAGGGCCGGCGCGCGGGGCAGAACAGAGTCGGGCATGGCTGGATCTCCACGAGGACTGCAAAAGCCTAGCACAATTCGGACCGGCCAGGTGTTGCCCCCCTCGCTCACCAACGGTGCGGTCCCCCGGCCAATGTGGCTGGGGGAAGGAATGCGTTGTGAGGGCGGGGAGCGACGCGAGCGCTGCCTGGCCGCTCCGGCCACCAAACGGTCACCGGCGCCGGGAACGGCGGGGGCGGTAGTCTTCGATGTCGCAGCCTCCATTCGCAGGGTGCGGGAACTGTGGCTGGATGAGGGCGTTGACTCGGCGTAGAACCCAACTGACCCGGGTGAAAACCATGAACGCGCATGTTCTTCCCACCCTGCCGGAGCCCGACCCCAGCTCGCACGGCCACGAGATGCCGCCGGCGCTGCCCGGCCGCTATGACGAGCCGCTGGACCTCGGCACCGGCCAGGCGGCGTTCCTGATCGCCTGCATCGTGCTCGGCCTCACGCTCATCATGGGCATCGTGGCGATCAGCCATCTGACCGACCGCGACAGCCTGGCGCTGCACAGCCAGCGCGCGATCTCGATCGATCCGGGCGCGCGGACGGACGGGGGCGGTCGCTTCATCCCCGCCTCGGCGTCGCTGCGCTAGGGCCTCGCTGCACCGTTCGACGCTTTCGGACATTGCTGCGCAAGGCGGCTTGGTTACAAGCCGCGACCTGTCGCTCGCCGGCCGTGCTGCGCACGGCCTGTGTCACACCCAAAGGTGTCACACCAAGTTGAGACAAATGTTGTGACACAGGTTCTACGCCCACCTGTGACTTCGCGGGAATCTGGCCCTGCAGCCCCACCTCGGGCAGCCGCAGATGACCGTCGAAATTCAGTCCTCGGATGCGTTGACCGCACCTCGGTCCACCCCACTGCCGGACGGATCGTCGGCGGGGGCAGCCTTTGCTTGCTACTCACGGCTCAGTATTCGGATACCGAATATCCGGTACAGGTCGCGGGACCTCCCCTCATCCTCCAGGGATACATACCGGCGGGCGCGCCGGGCGGGGCATGGCCAAAGGTTTACATCGGTCTGCCTCCCCGACCCGCAGCCCAGGACCCCCAGCGTGACGAGTCACGTGGAGCAAGTTCTGCGAGGAGGAGGCAATTCCGTCACGACGAGGAGCCGTCCCGATCAAGTGAGCGGGCGGCTCGGCCTTTCTAGACAGGCCTCGTGCAACGATAGCGAAAATATAGCAAAATCCCTGCTGAACCTGCAACTTTGGGATCGCAAATCTGCTTTGCGCATTTCGCCGGGCTGCTGGCAGTGCTTGCAACTCACGCCACCTGCTTGCGCGGACGCCCACCCTTGCGACCGTTGGTGCGCGCCGCCGCGGCCTTGGCGGGCGAGGTTGCCTGGCCGGCGCGGCGGGCCAGCTCGGAGGCCATCCAGGCGCGCGTGCCGAACACGCCCATGAGCAGGCCCGGCACGGTGAAATCGGCGTCGAGCGCGGGCCAGTGCAGGCCGTAGCCTATTCCCAGGATCTCGATGCGGGCCAGTTCGGCATCGCTCGCCCCCGCCAGCCCCTGCAGCGAGCGCGCCGGGAAAATGAAGCTGCAGCCGTTGGTCAACTCGACCCGGACGCGGCCGGTGCGGCGATCGTAGCGGGCGCGACTGGCCTGTGGCTCGGTCAACAAGCGTTGCCGGCCACGCGCAAGGGCCCGGTCGATCTCGCTCTTTGTCCAATCTGAT
>JAUXST010000644.1 GCA_030679805.1 Reyranella sp.
AGGGCTGCGTGTCGGGCTCGGCATGCTGGCCGACGCCGAACTGATGCCGCACCACTATCTCGTCTGCGGCGCGCTGCCGGTGTTCCTCGCGGCCCTCCTGCGGGCCTCGGAAAGCAAGTCGGCGCTGGCGCCGGATCCCGCGCTCACGACGGCGCAGGACCTGCTGCGCATGATCCGTGGCCAGCGCGCGGACGCCGTCTTCGAGAAGGGCCTCGACACCTATCTCGCGACCATCACCGACCACGGCTTCAACGCCTCGACCTTCACGGCGCGCGTCGTCGCGTCGACGCATGCCGGCCTCATCTCCTCGGTGCTGGCGGGGCTCTGCGCCCTGAAAGGTCCGCTCCATGGCGGCGCGCCCGGTCCCGTGCTCGACATGTTCGACGACATCGGCACGCTCGACCGGGCCGGCGCCTGGTTCGACGATGCCTTCTCCAAGGGCACGACCCTGATGGGTTTCGGCCATCGCATCTACAAGGTCCGCGATCCGCGTGCCGACGTGCTCAAGAACACCGTCGCGACCTTGCCGCAAACCGCGGGCCGGCTCGCTTTTGCCGTCGAGGTCGAGAAGTGCGCCATCGCCGCGCTACGCAGGTACAAGCCGGGCCGGCGGCTCGACACCAACGTCGAGTACTACACCGCGCTGCTGCTCGAGGCGCTCGAGGTGCCGCGCAGCGCCTTCACCGCCTTGTTCGCGGTCGGTCGCGTCGCGGGCTGGTGTGCCCATATCTTCGAGCAGGAGAAAGGCGGTCGCATCATCCGCCCGCAGTCGAATTACGTCGGCCCAAGGGAAGGTTAAGTACGGCTCAGGCCGAACTTTCGAAGAACCCGCTGTAGGGAATGAACGACCAGGTGACGAAGGGCAATTTCGTTCAACGAGGCATCCAGTGAGGCAGTGGCCTCAGCGGGGCTACAGATGCCGATCAGCTCGTCGTCGACCGGGCGTGACTTTCGGTCCCCACGGGCGAGGGCATGATAGAGATCAAGCCGGGCCGGAAGAACGGTCTCGGGCGCCAGGGCCCGCCTTATCGCTTCCGCGCCGGCGGTGCCCAATTCTGCCCGACGCTGCGAACTCATGGAGACAAGGCGGTCGATATTTTCGGCAAGGCTGGGGCCGCTCGTCGGCTCGTAGACGTATCCGGTAACGCCGTTCTCGATCAGGTCGCTGGCGCCAACCCCGGACGAGCAGATGACCGGTGCCGCGGAAGCCATGGCCTCGATGCAAGTGAAGTTGAAGACGTCCCATGTCGACGGCACGATGACGAAACCCGCCGCGAGATGGCGTTCGCGGATTTGTGCGGGTTTCTCCTCAGGCAGGTGATGGATTTTCCCGCCCCATACATCAGGCCATGTTTGGGAGAGGTGGCGGGCCGTCGAGCCATTCGATTCGTGAATGGGCACGTCTCGTCCGATCCAATCGATGTCAGGTGCCCTTTGTCCCAGAAGCCGAAGAGCTTCGCACAGGACGTGCGGTCCCTTCCAACGTTGCACTCGGCCAATCACCAGGCCTCGCTCCGTCCGCTCGCCCGGCTCGTGAGGGAGGTCTCCTGGAACGAAGACAGGCCGGATGAGATCGACCTTCCTGGCAAGTTTTTCCGTCCAGAAGTGAACATTGCTGGTGCTGTGGGATATGACTGCGTCGATCGACGCCAGGCCGAGGACCTCGATCAACTGGATAACGGCGTCGGCCGCCCTGTCGCCTTCGTATGGGTCGTGGTGCGCGACCTGGCCGATACTACCGTGCAAAGACGTCACGACAGGCGGGCCTTTGCGGAGCAGCCACGGCAGGAAAAGAAGTCCCCAATCGGTAACTTGCACGACGTCGGGTGACGGATTGCGCTGTGCCTGTTCCCACAGCGCCCAGGCCGCTGCCAGGTGGCGCTGCAGTTTCGGCACCGTCTCATATCGGCCGAAGCGTGGGATGAATTTCGCGAAGAGATCCGAGTCGAGGACCTCTATTTCTATGCCTTCAATCGTGGATTTGCCGCCGCCAGGCGTATTAACGAAGCTACTTCCATAAATCACTCTCACCTCGTGGCCGGCGCGAGCCAGCCAGGGCAATAACGAGCTGAAGTTGGTGATGATCCCTCCGCCGATTCGCGGCAGGTATTCAGGTAAAACGAACAGAATTTTCATGAGCTCAACTTCTGTCTTCGGTGCCCGATGCGACCGACTTCCAAAGCTGGGGTACGCGGTTACATGCACTTTACGAACGGAACAGACACTGGTGAGCAAGGGTCAGCGACGGAACAGAACGATCAAAATTCCGTCACGACCCATCATCGCCTTCTTGAACTCAGCAAGGCAACTCCATGTTGATCGCTGGCGATGTTTTCACGTCAAACCTCACGATTGTGCCCCGGCCTTTCAACCTCGTCGCACCGCGACGCCGCGCCAAGTCCGGGCGCGCGTGCCGGCGGCGTCGAAAACCCAGACGATCACGTCGGCGCCGGTCGGCGTGAAGCGGGTGGTGAAGTGGCGCCGCCAGAAGGTGCCGTCGGCGTGGGCAAACAGCGCCTCGGTACCGAAATAATCGGGCTGCACCGTCAGCGTGGCGGAGCGTGGAGAAGGCTGCGCGTCGGCCGAGGAGAGCAGAGCGACGCCATCGATCAGCGCACCGAAGCGCAACGTTTCTCCATGGCTCGAGGTCTGCATCGGCCCACCGTCGATGCGCAGCCAGATTACGCCGACGCCGTCGACCGCGCTGACGGTGAACTGGGTGCCGAACGGCGCACGGTCGTCGAGATCGACATGCGGCTTCCGGGGCGGCGGGTAGATGTCTTCCAGCGGGATCGAGCGATAAAAATACAGCGCGCCGGAATAGCTGCCGAGCCAGTCCGGCCACTGCGGGTATTGCGCGCGCGCCGCCGGCGCAAGCAGCAGTGTGGCGCCGACGGCACCCATGGCGCGCCGGCGACCGATCATTTCGGACGACTCGCCACGACATTGACGTCGATGGTGACGTCGTTGGCGACCTGGCCGGTGCCGGCCCACTCGTTCTGTCCGACGCCGAAGTCGAGGCGCTTGATCTGCAACTTGCCGCGGGCGGTGCCGCGCAAGTTGCCGGGCCGCGCCGGGTTGTCGGCGATGGCGAGGGTGAAGGGCAGCACGACATCGCGCGTGACGTCGCGGATCGTGAGCTTACCACGCGCCTCATAGCGGTCGCCGCCTGATGCGATGATGGAAGTGGCGACGAAGCGGGCTTCGGGGAATTTCTTGACGTCGAGGAAATTGGGGCCCTTCAGCAGGGAATCGACATCGAGGTTGCTGGCGGTCACGGCCGGCATGTGGATGCGGATATCGATCCGGGCCACGGCCAGCGCCGCCGGATCGAGCACGATCTCGCCAGTCCAGGCCGGAAAGCGTCCGTTCACGAACGCGCCAACCTGCGTGGCGGTGAAGGCGAGCGAGCTGTTGCGCGGGTCGATCGTCCAGACATCCTGGGGGCCGGCCAGCACGGGCCTGGCGAGCAAGAGGGCGACGATAATCAGCAGACGACGCATCATGTTCTCCTGGAAAGCCACATGCGGCGGAAAATTCCGTCGCGGCGCAAGACATCGTGATGCAGCACGGCGG